>JBBRVA010000785.1:0-4102 GCA_038247295.1 Caldilineales bacterium
GATCACCGATCTGACGCCGCTGATTGAACGCGACAAGTTGGATACCAGTGTCTTCATCCCCGAAGTATTGAAGATCTACCAGAGTGAAGGTAAAACCTGGGGGCTACCTTTCCTCACCACCGGTACCTATGTTTTCTACAACATGGATCTCTTTGACGAAGCCGGCATTGATTATCCAACCACCGATTGGGAAGATAAAAGTTGGAATTGGGACGCCTATCTTGATCTGGCCAAACAGTTGACCAAGAACTACGACGACCCCTCGACCGCTCAGTATGGCCTGATTCAAAATCGCATGAATATCGAAGGCCCAGCGATGCTGTTTGGTCAGTTCCCCTGGCCAGCCGATGCCTACGAAACCGGCTTTGCCGACCAGATTACGCTCAATACGCCCGAAGTAATCGATGCCTATCAGAAACACCACGACTTGGTCTTCAAGGAAAAAGTGGCTCCGGACGATGCCGCGAGCCAGGCACTAACCCAATTGGGTGGTGCGTTCGAAAGTGGCCGCGTCGCCATGACATATAATGGCGGCTGGGGCTGGTGGGTCTATTCACCGGTCAAGCCAGAAGTAGAAGGCGGTTTCTGTTGGGGTGTTGCGCCCATTCCCTGGGGTACGGAAGACGCCGAAACGCGCGCGGTGATCTACACCGACCCGTGGGTGATCACCCGTGGGCTGGAAGGCCAGGTATTGGACGATTCCTGGTCGTTCCTCAAGTTCCTGGTCCGCGAGGATAATGCACGCAGCTACATGCAAGCCAGCAATACCCCGCCCACCCAGGCCAAGCTGCAGGAAGAATGGTTCGGCCAGTTTGGCTGTATGGATGCAGAAAAGGTCAAACAGGTCTATCAGGGTGCCTTTGCCCACGGCTTCGAATCTAGCAACCATTTGCTGGTGCGCTGGGACGAACTCAACCAGATCTGGAACAATTCGCTGAGCGCTTTCTTCCTGGACCCAGCCGGCAACGCCGCCGACGTGATGCCAGCATTGGAAGAAGAGTTGAATGATGCCTTGACGCGCATTGCCGAAGAAGAAGGCTATACGCAGTAAACTGCTAATCGAGGTAAAAAAGGGGCGAAGCCAACTAGCTTCGCCCCTTTTTCTTATCATTGACAACCCGCCGCATTCATAGTAAGATAATCGCAAAATCAGACAGTACGAATGATGAAGGAGTTTTCAATGATCCAGGAGCAGGAGATTACGCTAGAAACATACCCCGTGCGATTACGTAGCCGTGGACAGATTACCCTTCCACAATCAGTCCGTGAACGATTAGATGTAAGTGATGGCGATTTTTTGCTTTTAGTCGAAGTGGGTGATCTATTCTTTATTACACCGAAACCACTTCAGGTCCCCCGTTTGGCCGATAAAATTGCAGATTTAATCGATGACTCAGGCGTATCATTAGCAGATTTACTGCAAGGACTCGCAGAAGAACGAGCCTCTATTTGGCAAGAGCGGAATAGTTAATGCGCCGCATTTTCGCCGACAGTAGTGTTGTGATTGCAGGTAGTGTCTCGCGTACAGGTGCAAGTCGTGCGATTTTAAGCATGGCAGAAATTGGGATCTTCCAACTTGTTGTTTCACGCCAAGTGTTAGATGAGTGTGAACGCAATTTGCGCAAAAAATCACCTACAGCGCTGCCTTACTTTGCCCAATTGCTGGCAAGTATCAATCTTGTTATTGTGGAAGATCCAAACCCAGAAGATAGTTTACGCTGGTTGGTCTACATAGAGGCGAAAGATACGCCCCTTTTAGCAGCGGCGGTACAAGGCGCAGTTGACCGGCTGGTGACTCTTAACACCAAAGATTTCACCCCCCAAGTTGCCAAAGCAAGCGGATTGAAGATCCAGACGCCCGCCGAATTCATCCATGAGCTGCGCGCCACCATCACAGAAAAGTTGCCCTAAATGCAACGTATCCTTCTGCTTGTCCTCTTTTTTCTTTCTGGCATCGCGGCGCTGATCTACCAGGTCGTCTGGGTGCGCCAAGCGACATTAGTTTTTGGGGTGAGCGTTTACGCCTATGGTGCGGTATTGGCTGCCTTTATGGGTGGCGCCGCGCTGGGCAGTTATTTACTGGGCAAACGCGCAGACGCAGTCAAATCGCCGCTGCGCATCTTTGCCCTGTTGCAAATTTGTGTCGCCCTGCTGGGTGTGTTGGCCCCCCTGGCGTTGACCGCGCTGATGCCGTTTTATGCTAGCCTGGCGCGGGACAATCTACTCAATCCATTTGTGATCACAGGGGTGCGCGCCCTTTTTTCGGTTTTGGTTTTAACGCCGCCCGCCTTTTTTAGCGGCGCCACGCTGCCTTTTATGGCGCGTGCCTTTGCCCGGCAACCAGGTCAGGTAGGCAGTGATGTGGGCCGACTGTATGCCGCCGACACGCTCGGCGCCGCGCTGGGCTGTGGATTGGCGGGCCTGGTTTTGTTGCCCAGGCTCGGCGCCAGCGGGACGATCTTGGTGGCGGTGTGGATCAATGGCTTAACCGCAGCAACAGCCTGGATGGTGGCGCGCCGCTATCCAATCGAGTCAGCTAAGACGAAAAAGGTGAAAACGCTACCCAAAACGGAGTTGTCTACCCCCAATCGGCCAGCCACCCCCATCCTCTTCGAGCGCATGATCCCCGGCTTTGTCCTGGTTGCCTATACGGTCTCCGGCTTTATTGCCTTGGGCTACGAGGTAGTTTGGGCACGCATCTTGAGCATTTTTACCATGAATGCAGTCTTTTCGTTTTCAATTATGCTGACGACCTTTCTCATGGGTTTGACCGTGGGTGGTTGGCTCGGGGCGGCATGGGTGCGCAAACGGCGGGTGACGCTGATGCATTTTGCCAATGGACAGCTCGCGATCGGCTTGACGGCCCTGCTCACGCTTTATGTCTTTGCCTGGCTGCCCGACCGCGTGACAATTGAAACCGTTTTCGGGGCCTATTCGGTGACGAATGGCATCTTCTTCGAGTTTTTGCTGGGCTTCCTTACTCTTTTCATTCCTACCACGCTTTTGGGCTTTCTCTTTCCTGTGGTTATCAGCCTCTACACCCAGGAATCATCAGCGCAAATCGGTACGCAGGTGGGACGCATCTATGCCTGGAACACCGCCGGCGCGGTCGCGGGCTCACTGACCGTGGGCTTTGTCTTGATTCCCCTCCTTGGTTTGCAAGCCACCGCCGCCACCCTCAGCGTGCTCAACTTGATCATTGGCGTGATGGCTTCGTGGTTGCCGTCGGCAGAGGCCATGCACTCGCGCTTGATCCCGCAAGCGGGTATGGCGCTGGGCATTGCTTTAATCTTGTTGCTGCCCGAACACTATTATCTAGGCTTTCGGCAGGGTGCAACCGATCAGATGGTTTATTATGGTGAAGGGGCGGAAACCACGGTGGCGGTTTTTGATATCCCGGAAGAAGATTTCAAAGTTTCGTTTGTCAATGGTCGCATCGAAGTGCCCACCGATCCAATTAGTATGCGCGCCTTCCGCTTACTAGGTCACTTGCCGCCCCTGCTCAAACCAGACGCTGAGCGGGCGTTGATGCTCAGTTTTGGCAATGGCGTTGCCACCGGCTCGCTGGATACGCACCAAGTCGCGCAGATCGATGCCGTCGATTTGTCGGCAGAACAGTTCGCGGCGGCAGAATTTTATTGGGCAGAGAATTACAATGTCTTGAAAAGTCCACGCCTGCACACATTTGTGGAAGACGGGCGCAACTTTCTGCTCCAGACCCCCTTTCAGTATGATATTATTACGACTGACGCGACTCATCCGGTCAACGCCAGCAGTTGGGCGCTCTTTACGCAAGAGTTCTATATTCTAATTGCGGCGCGTCTAACATCAGACGGAGTTTTCATGCAGTGGTTGCCCTTTCACAATCTACGCGAGGAAGATTACAAAGCAATTCTGCGGACTTTTCAGCTTGTCTTCCCCCATGCCACGCTTTGGTACACCGGCGGCAGCCACACCCTGTTGCTGGCGACACCGGAACCGCTCACACAAGAACGTCTGGCCGCCAAACTCGTTGCCGCAGCCGACAACCAGATTGTAATCGACGATTTGGGATCAGCGGCCACAATCGCCAAGGATTGGGTGATGGATGCCGATGCGTTAC
>JBBRVA010000786.1:0-4097 GCA_038247295.1 Caldilineales bacterium
ATTCTAAACGCCATCATCTTCTGGGTTTTACCAGGCTAGCGAAACCCTTCACTTTTCGGCTGGCTACCTGTCATGTCTGCAAAACCTGGTAAACTGACCAGGGCAAAACTCGCCAGATTTCTGAGCGTACTGGCGAGTTTTGGGTGTAGAGTAGACCTTATTCCGATTTAATTTTGTGCTCTCGTAGGTGCGGTTTTTAACCGCACAGTCTCGGTCAATCCAGACTTATGCGGTTAAAAACCGCACCTACAAGAACAATCGCACCTGGTTTCGCCGCCCATATAACAAATCGGAATAAACTCTAGTATAGGGTGGCCTGGATCTACGATCATTGAAATTCTGCGAGCGAGGTGATTATGAACAGAGAACGTGGCTTTAATGCGATTGCTGGTTTGCTCCTCATCGCGCTTGGCGCTTTCTTTTTGTTGTTTCAGTTGTTCCCAGCGCTAGGTGCTTTCGTGCGTATCGATCAGCTTTGGCCGCTGATCGTGATGGCGGTGGGCGGCGGTTTGTTACTATTAGCGGTTATCACGCGGACACCACCGCTGGCTATTCCAGCCAGTATTGTCGGTGGCATCGGTCTACTCTTGTTTTTCCAAAATATAACCGGCTACTGGGATAGTTGGGCCTACGCGTGGACCTTGATCCCTGGTTTTGTAGGGATTGGCTTACTCCTGCGCGGCTTGCTGGCCGGTGAGGTGCGCGAAGGTGTGGAATCTGGTGGCCGCTTACTGGTGATCAGCTTTGTGCTCTTTATTGTCTTCGGCGCATTCTTAGGACCCTTCAATTTGCTGGGCCGCTTTTGGCCCGTACTCTTAATTTTAGGCGGTTTTTTCTTGCTGGGGCGCACGCTGTTGCAGAATCAACGCCGCTAGTTCGGCTGGTTCGTCGGGTGAAAATCGGCGCCCCGGCTGGCGCCGATTGGTATAATTGTGTCGCTGCAATTGGGTGAATCGGCACGGACTTTACTAATTTGATCGAGGACGATGGTTAAATTAGTAAAGTTGGCGTCGTTGCCAGCTTGCATTTTCTGGAGATCCCTAACCATGAAAAAATCACTTTTACACTTGATCAGTTTGACGGTTGTCTTCGCGTTGGTTGCTTGTTAACCGATCCAAGCACCGACACCGGTTGCAGCCCCCGCCAGCGAAGCGGTCGCCACGCCTGTTACGGCGCCTGCGGCGGAAGCTGCTGCGTCTGAATTGACCGGCCAGTGGCAAGGCGTGATTGCAGTTGCGGGCATGGAATTAGATATTACTGTTCGCTTCACTGCCGATGGCGATCCACTGGCGGGTACGATCGATATTCCCCAGCAGGGCGCTAGCGCATTGCCGCTGCACGACATTCGTGTTGAGTTGCCAGCGATTCACTTCGAAGCGCATTGCATTGCAGAGATCGTCGCTGTTCATGCGGCCTATATGGAGGCAATTGAGCGGGTGTTGGGCGCGCCGCCCAATTCTTTGGACGTACTGACATTGAAGCGGTGAACGTGTGGGTGGCGGCGTTGCGTGGTAACGTGGAATAGAAATGGAGTTACGTACAATGAATAAACTCATCATTCCAACCGTAAGAACATTTCTGTTGGGCGCGCTCGTGTTGGGTATATTGCTTTTTCTGCCGGCGGGGACGCTCAACTATTGGCAAGCCTGGCTCTTTATCGTAGTCTTTATGACCTCCGTGAATGTGATCGGCGTCTACTTTTCCCTGAAAGACCCGGCGCTCCTAGATCGGCGTAAGAAGTTTGGACCGGGGACGGAAGAGTCACCGGCCCAAAAAATCATGATGACAATTGCCATTCTAAGCTCATCTATTCTTCCCCGCTCGCACCATTAATGGCTGTTGCTTTGAAAAATGTATAACAAAAAACACCGTCTGCTTCTGCCGTGCGATACAAGTCGGCGACACCTTTGTCGAAGTCAGCCTCGCTCATAAGCCCCGCGCTAAGGGCGGATTCCCGAATGCCCTCGATCATGGCCGTAAACGTTTTCTTGGTGAAGCCTTCAACCAGTTCGGGCTTGCTGGCGTCGACGTACACCATGCGTGGCGAGACGTGGATCTCACTAAATCCGGCTTCGGTTAGCAAAGGGTAAAGCGCCCGTCCGATCAACGCATTGCCGCCAGCCCTGGCCTGCAATTCCACCTGGCAATTGACGGCCCGGCGCGCATCGTCGCTGTCTGGATAGAAGTAGGTGGAGCCATGATCGCCTTCAATCACGGTAATGGTGCCACCGGGCTTCACGATCTGTTGCAGGGCGCGCAGCGCCGCCACGGGTTGAGCCAGATGTTCAAGCACGAAGCAGACAAAGACATGGTCAAATGACGCCGGCGGAAAGGGCAAATCGAAGATATCGGCCTGCTGCAGCGTCACGTTCTGAATGCCAGCCGCTTCAACAGCCTTGCTAGCCTCGGCGACCGACACAGCAGACACATCGATCGACGTAATCCGCGCTTGCGGGCTGTTGGAGGCCAAGGTGACCGTTTGCGCGCCGACCCCGCACCCCGCCTCCAATACGCTGCACCCTTCTGGATAGGTTGTATCCGAATGCAGTAGCTCCACGAGCGTGGATGCCTGATCTTGTAACCGCCGATTTTCTCTTGGGTCGTACCCATGTACATACGCGTTAGTCATTAAATCTCCCTATTTGTCCATAATACATTATTCTGCTACTTTTGGTATGATCTGAGCTTGCATTTATTGAGGGAAGAAAACAAAAAATAGGCGCATCTGTGAAAAATAGAGAAAGGGGTTTACTCCTATGGAGCCCACAACGAAGGCATCGAAGCCGTTTCCAATCGCTATGGCTCAAATGCCGATCCAGGGCGATGCGCATAAGAACGGCAATAGGGTACGCGCCTTAATGCGCGCCGCTGCAACTGGCGGCGCCCGTCTAATCCAATTCCCCGAAGGAACATTATCAGGCTATGCGCAGAATCCGATCCAAGATTGGGCCGAAGTCGACTGGCCGCTTGTTGGCGAGGAACTCACAGCCATCATGGCGCTTGCTCGCGAACTAAAAATATGGGTCGTCCTGGGCTCGGCACACCCGCTGACGCCACCACACTGGCCGCACAATAGTTTGTACATCATCTCAGACGAAGGGCAGATCATCAATCGGTATGACAAACGAATCTGCTCTTTTACGGAGGTAACGCGTTTCTACACACCCGGCTACGAGCCCGTCGTATTCGACATTGACGGCTTTCGATTTGGCTGCATTATTTGTGTCGAGATCAATTTTCCAGCCCTATTTATGGAGTACAGCCAGCTTGGCATCGATTGTTTACTGCTTTCGGCTTATCCTGTTGACGAAATCTTCTACACCAAAGCACGCGCCCACGCCGCAATTCACAACTATTGGGTCGGGCTCTCTGTCCCTTCCGAGTGTACACACCTGATGATGTCGGGTTTGATTGGCCCCGACGGCGCGCCGCTGCAACATATGACAACCAACGAAGGGTTAGTAATCGACCACATGGACAGGAACGCGCCCGAACTTGATGTTGCACTGCATAAGGCGCGGCCGTGGCGGTCGAGCATCAGCACTAACGAAATGTATAAAACTCGCCACCTCAACGATCCCCGCAGTACCAATCGAACGTGTTTATAAGCAAGAATGGATGTGATCTCACTTTTAACAGTTTTATCGATTGGCTTGCGCTATAGGAATCCAGGCTTATATTTTAAATTGCATGTTGTATAAATTCGCATAGGCGCCATCCAATGCGATTAACGCTTCATGCGTTCCTTGTTCATCAATCCCGCTGTCAGTTAATACAAAAATTCTCTGCGCATTTCTGACGGTTGACAAACGATGGGCGATGACAAGGGTTGTGCGGTTATTCGTTAACCGCTCCAATGAATCTTTAACCGCTTTTTCACTTTCATTATCCAGCGCGCTTGTCGCTTCATCAAAAATGATAACCGGTGGATCTTTCAAGAAAACGCGGGCAATGCTCAACCGTTGCTTTTGTCCCCCAGACAACTTTACACCGCGTTGACCAATATCGGTAGTGTATCCTTGGGGTAACGCCATGATAAAATCATGCGCATTGGCCTTTTTGGCTGCCGCAACGATTTCTTCCAACCCTGCGTCAAG
>JBBRVA010000787.1:0-4097 GCA_038247295.1 Caldilineales bacterium
AACTCCCGCGCACGATCAGCCAGGCGCTCAAGGCATGGAACGCGCCGCCCGCGACGTACACCGTCCGGCCTTTGCGCCCCTTGCCCACACGCACGATCAATTGTCCCATGTTGGGGTCGAAATCGCCGTGATCTAAGCCGACCAGTTCCGCTCGCCGCAGCCCACAGGTATACAGCAGGCCGAGAATGGCGGCATCGCGCACCCCGGCGGACGTTTTATCTTATTTGCAGGTCTGCACCAGCGCCATCAGTTCGTCCTGCGACAGTTCGCGCCCAGCGGGAATCGCTTCGCCCTTGATATTGGCGATGTCGATGGCGCGTTGATAATCCTCGGCGCTCATATAACCCAAGCGCCACGCCTCTCTCAGCACCCCGCGCAGCGCGCTCAAGAGGCGGTTGGCGGTGGCGACACTGCAATCGGCTGCCGGCCGAGCGCGGACAGCCGCCGTGTGTTGATAACGTAGTGCCGCCCAATCTAGTAGTCCGCCAGCAAAGTAGTTCAAGATACCACAGGGTAGAGGTGGGCAAGCTTGGTGCGGGCTTGGGCGACATCGAACATCCAACGGATGGTGGCGCGCTGGGCGTTGCGTGCCGCCGCCCACGCGGCTACCTCTCGACTGAGCGTCTCCATGTCGGGGATACGCCGTTTGAGACACTGGTGAACCAGTACCGACAGCTCGATCTCGACCATGTTCAGCCATGAGGCATGTTTTGGGGTGTAGTGGAACTCCAGCTTGCTCAGGATACGGTGCGCTTCAGCAGGCGGGAAGGTCGCATATAAGGAGGCGGGGGTGTGGGTGTTGAGGTTGTCCAAGACCACCTGGATCTTCTCGGCCTGCGGGAAATGCACATCTACCAAGTCGCGCATGATCTCGGCAAAGTCCGTTTTGGTGCGCTGGTGGGTCACTTTGGCGTGCCGCCAGCCTGCACCGGGCTGGAACAGCATGAACAGGTTGCAGGTGCCGTTGCGCTGGTACTCATAGTCGTAGCGGGCTTTGCGTCCGGGCTTGGCAGGGGTGGGCGGGCGGGTGTCGGCGTGCAGCACACACGGACGTTCGTCCTCACACACCACCGGTTGCCCTGTCTTGACGGGTTCAGCGTACAGGGTCAACACGTCCTCCATACGCCAGACGTATTCCGCGTTCACCGTCGGGACGCACCACTGTTGGGTTTGCCAAGGCTTTAGGTCGTTTTTTTCAACGTCTCACGCACCGTCTCATCCGAGATTGGCTGCTCAACGACCTTCAATTCCAGCAACTTGTCGGCCAAAAGCTGCATCGTCCAAGTTGAGCGCCCTTCAGGCGCGTCGCTGCACGCCAGCGCCACCAAGAAGGCTTCCTGTTTGCCGTCCAGCCGCTTCTTACGCCCCGGCTTTGGCGCGTCGGCGATCCGCCATTCCACGGCCCAGCGCCGCCGTGCCGTGGCAACCGTCGTCGGGCTTACGTCCAGTAGCCCAGCGATCTCGAGGTCGGTTTTGCCGCCCGCACTCCAGAGCAGCAGCTGCGCCCGCTGGATTTCTCGCCGCGTGTGCTTCCCTCGCTTGACCACTGCTTCCAGTTCCGCTTTTTCGACCTCGCTCAATACGACGGGGTGCTTTTGTGGCCGCATGGTATACTCCTTTTTTCTCGGAGTATACCCTTTCATCAGCTACCTTGCTGGCGGACTACTAGGAGCAGCCAGATATCCAGGTATAGGGATTTTAACCTCGCACAAAATAAGGCTTACTAATAGGCAGTCGATTACAACTAGTGATATTGAAGAATTAGCTCGAAATACACGATATATTCTTGTTGATGCCTATGATCAGGAAAGCTATTTGATATGGACAAGGAAAAGTATAGTGTAGTGCGTCAAGAATTCCGCACAACCCAACAATAGAGTATTGTCCTAGAATTGTTCACGGCCTTAGTTTTATACGCTGAGGCCGTTTTTGTTTTTCAGGTATCCCTCTTAATGGTTTCACAGGTGAACAAACCGACAGCACCGGACTCAGCAACCGGCTGTGGTCATTTATGTGCAAACAAAATGGCCGTTTAATTCACCCAAAAATTGCAAGAGAATCGGTTGATTTCTCTTACAATTTTATGTTAAAAATAGTGTCGTAATGACCTTTGTTTTGCACAAGGCATTTTATGACCACCGTTGGCTACTTTTATCGAAAATGATGAGCAGTTATTGGGATACTTAAAGAAATAAGATAATTTCAATGCTATAATGCTGCTTCAGAAATCATTTTTAGAGGCTATTGTGAAAGAACGAGTACAAAAAATTCTGGCGCAGGCAGAATATGGATCACGCCGCGCCTGTGAAGAAATCATCAAAGCGGGTCGCGTGCGCGTTAATGGGCAGGTCATCACCTTAGGTGATAAAGCTGATGCCACCAGTGACATCATTGAGGTCGATAACGTTAAACTCAACTTTATGGATGCCGAGAAGGTCTATTACGCCTATTATAAGCCGCCGAATGTGCTTTCCAGCACCAGCACCAATTACAAAGATGATCGCCCTGTTGTGCGGGATATGATTCCTGTCGAAGGGCATCTGTTCATGGTCGGGCGGCTCGATATTGAAAGCGAAGGGCTGGTCGTGCTGACGAATGACGGCGATATGGCGAACCGTTTAGCACATCCGCGTTATCAACATACCAAAACCTACAAAGTGACTGTGTATGGTCGGCCTAGCGCCCAAGCATTAGAAGAATGGCAAAACGGCATCTTCCTGGAAGAAGGCAAAACGGCACCGTGCTTCATCAAAGTGTTGGATACAGCGCCGGATGTGACGACCTTACGTATTGTGATGACTGAGGGCAAAAAACGCCAGATTCGGCGCGTCGCCGCGCACTTTGGACATCCAGTCAAGCGCTTGGTCAGAACCTACATCGGACAGCTTGGGATTGGCACGATGGATCGTGGCGATTGGTTCCAGCTTACGCCAGAACAAGTCACAGCGATGCAAACGGTTGCATGGGAATTGGATAACATTAAAAAGCGCAAAAAAGCCTTACGCGCCACACGATGGCATCCACGTCCAAGCGCAACCGCAACTACAACCGCTGCCAAGCCTAGAGTTATTGTGAGCGCCGTGCCTAAACCGAAGGCAAAAACAAAATCCAAACGCCGCCGTCCTAACCCGCGTGATCGAAATCCGGGCGGCAGAAATCGCGGGACACGCGGTTAAAGGGCAAGCAGAACGCACATGAGTACCCTCACTTCTGTTCAAGAGTATGTCGTCAAACAGGAAAGTTTCGGCTGGCGGCGGGCGATTTTACGCGGATTGCTTCGTAATATCGGTTTTACGCTGCTCTGTAAAGTGGAAACGAGGGGATTGGAAAACATCCCCGCCGCTGGCCCCACGATCCTGATGATGAGTCATATCTCGGCAATTGATCCAGCGGTGTGCCTTGGCGCAGTTACACATCGTTACGTGATTCCAATGACCAAGATCGAAAATGCCCAATCGCCTATTTTGGGCTTTTTCGTTTGGTGGTGGGGGGCATATACCGTCAATCGAGACGAAGTTGATCGGGCGGCGCTGCTCAATTCGATTGAACTGGTCAAAAGTGGGCAGCTCATTTTGATCGCCCCCGAAGGCACACGCCATCCTGAAGGGTTGGCACAGCCTAAAGATGGCCTGACCTATGTGGCAACCAAATCTGATGCGGTGATTGTCCCCACAGCACTCTATGGCGCGGCGGATTTTAAGCAGCGTTGGAAACGTCTGCGACGGGCGTATGCCGGGGTCGCGTTTGGCAAACCCTTCAAATTCAAGATAGACGGACGATCACGTATCCCACGCGATGAATTGGCGTTGATGACGCAAGAAGCCATGTATCAGCTTGCCATCACGCAGCCCGACCCCAATTTGCGCGGAATCTACAGTGATTTAAGCAAAGCCACGACCAACACCTTAGAATTTGTGAAATCCTAAACTTGCCAAACACACTTTCCGACTTTATGATGCGAGAAGACTTCATCATCAAGGAGAATGTTTCGCGCCGTAATCGGGGGACTGGATAGCGCATGGGCCTGTAAGCAGTTGTTGGTGCAGAGCTTTTAGCAAAAAGTGAATACTTCAACTTATCGCTAAAAGCTAATCGCT
>JBBRVA010000788.1:0-4096 GCA_038247295.1 Caldilineales bacterium
TAAATTTTGAATCCCAGTGTTTTGCTCTAACTGCTGCCAGTTGCCGACTAATACAATACTCATGGTCTGCTAGTATGATTTTCCCTGTCCCAGAACCTTTTATAGTTACTAATATATTACCAGGTTTACAAGTAACTTTAGGTTGAATCGTGTATTTGGTTACGACTATCTTGCCATTAGGAAAGTCAGCCGGCCCAGTTAGGTACGGAATCCCTGGAGGAAGATGAGTATATTCATTGGCAAGAATGTGTTGTCCAGACAATAGTTCAATGCCGTCTTCTAGCTGCGCAGTAGTCCATCCATTAGGTATCGTCATACGCCTAATTCCAATAAATATCCATCTATTTTTTGCCGAACCATAGTTAATCTATTCTCAATTTCACCAATCTCTTCTTGTACTAATCCAATGTCAATCTCTTCCTCAATCTCAAACGTCTCCACGTAGCGTGGAATATTTAGGTTAAACTCATTCTCGACAATCCGCGCTCGCCTCACCACCGCGGCATACTTCGCCATATCCCGACGCGCTTTGTAAGTGGCGACAATCTTCTGCACATCCTCCTCGCGCAGCTTATTCTGATTCGACCCCTGCGCAAACTCGTGGCTGGCGTCAATAAAGATCACCGTGTCATCGGGCTTGTTACGTTTGAAGAGCAGAATCGCCGCGGGAATGCCCGTGCCGTAGAAGAGATTAGCCAGCAGGCCGATGACCGCATCGAGCAGATTCTCTTCAATCAGCTTTTGGCGAATCACCCCTTCCGAGCCACCACGGAAGAGCACGCCATGTGGCACGATCACGCCCATGCGCCCTTTGGTAGTGTCCATCGTCTCGATCATGTGCGAGATAAACGCATAATCCCCTTTGCTCTTGGGCGGTACGCCACGCCAGAAGCGCTTAAAGCGGTCATTGGCCGCGTCCTCAGCACCCCATTTATCAAGCGAAAAGGGCGGATTGGCCACATTCACATCAAAGGTTTTGAGGTGATCCCCCTCAATCAGCAAGGGATTGCCTAAGGTATCACCCCATTTGATGTCGGCCCCACTCACATCATGCAGAAACATGTTCATCATCGCCAACGCCCAGGTCGAGCCGTTGCTCTCCTGGCCATACAGCGAAAAGTCGTGGCTGCCACTTCCTTGGCACATTTGATCAGCAGCGAGGCCGAACCGCAGGTCCAGTCACAGATGCGGTCGCCGGGCTTGGGATCAACCAGCTTGGCCAGCAGCGTCGAGACTTCGGGCGGCGTATAAAACTCGCCGGCCTTCTTCCCTGCGCCAGCGGCAAAACGCCCAATCAGATATTCATAGGCATCGCCAATCACATCCTGGCTGCCAATCCGGCTGGGACGCATATCCAGGCGCGGATCGTTGAAGTCATCGAGCAGGTGTTTGAGCCGCGTGTTGCGTTCCTTGGCGCGGCCCAAGGCGGATTCCGAGTTGAAGTCGATGTTGCGAAAGACGCCTTGCAGCTTCTCGCGGTTGGTGTCTTCAATCTGCTCCAGGGCAATGTTAATCACCTCCCCCAAATTGTCGGCGTTACGCTGGGCATAGAGCGCGGTGAAAGTGGCGTCGGCTGGAATGCGAAACTTCTCGCGGCTCAACCGGCGTTGGATGCGCTCCTCGTCGCCGGCATTGGGCCGTGTACTGCTCCACCTTTTCCTGCCATACATCGGAGATGTACTTTACAAAAAGCATAACCAGGATGTAGTTTTTATATTCACTCGGATCGACGGTGCCGCGGAAGGTGTCACAGGCTTTCCAGAGAATGCTGTTAATTTCAGTTTGCGAAATGAGATTGCTCATATGGTTTGATGATGATTTGTACCGGACAGATAGGATGGCGGCGTGGCGGGCAACAGTGGATGGGCATACCGAAAAGGCGATTGTTTTGCAAAGGCAGTCATGGGTCCGGGTTATATGGATTGTAACGCTACTTATTAGGGCCTACGCATGAATTGGCGCTTGCGTAACTCAGTTTATTATACGCATAGTTGCCATAATTTCTAGAATCTTTGTTCTCGTCAAACGTAATTATGACGTTTGTATTCTTACTATTTTTTCAGGCATCAATCCATGGTACAATCAAAGACGAAATACATTATTGTTCAATTGCTATCATTGTGCATCTTGCGTGAGCTAAATTACTTATAAAGGATTTTGACCATGACGACCAGACACTCACGGTTCGGTCATTTTTCAGGTTGGTTATGAGGAATCAGCAGCGAGACGGTCATAGATGCCGGTCGGGATGCCAAGTAGAGCCAAGATCGTTTTCTGCAAATCAGACAAAGGACTCAAATGGCGCAGTTTTTGCTGATTGAGGACGACCTTTGACAAGCTAATATTTCTGAACGCCGCCAGCAACATCTCTGCGGTTGGACAGCTCGTGGTGCGTTTGGGATTGCCGGCCTAGAGACCGGCCAAGTGATCGTTATGCTCGGCCAAGCGTCGACGAACCTGGAATTCGAGCAAAACGAGGATACGCAGGCCGATGGACAAGAGATGAATGAGACCGGTGGCGCGCTTGTCGCGCTGGAGATACATGGGTGTCAAGGAGAGCTGCTTGTCTTTAAGGCGTCCGAAGCCACGCTCAATCAGAAACGCCTCGCGATAGGCCAAAACGGCTTGTTCCAGGGACAAGCCGTGAAGCGGAGCATTGGTGGCATAGACGCGCCAGCCAAAGCCGCGGGTCGCCGCTTGAACGGCAACCTCATCGACTTCCGCCTGCAACGTGAGGGTGCGCGCGCGACGAACGCTGGCTGGGCGTGCGCCGTAAGCGCGCACGGGGCGCTGATCCACCTGTTGCGTGATCGTCAGCTTCAGCAACCCGTTGAGGCGGTGATGGTCTAGAATCGCCAGGGCGGCCTTGTCCATCTCGGTGCGGGTCGCCAGCCGCTTTTTGCCCTGCTTATGCGCATGCAACTGAGCCAGTTCCGCTTGCGCCATCACCAAACGCTGCCGTAACGCGTCTTCCGCTGCTTTGGCGAATTGGTGCGAGCGCACGACCAGATGGCGCTCTGTCCAGGTGAGAACGCGCACCGCCGTCTGATGCGTCACCGTCACCTCACGCTCGAAGCCAACGGCGATCTCCTGCCGCTGTCCCGTGGCATCTGCACGGACAATGGGCGTTGGCACTACCGCCTCAGCCCACACCGGCGCCAGATATGCGGTCAGCGTTGCTTCGACAGGGGGCACAGGTAATGATCCCCATGCTCTTGCACAAACGCCCGTGTCGCCAACGCACCCATTTTGCTGTCCCCCACATCCAATAGTCCGCTTACCCCCAGCTGTCGCACACCTGTTTGATCGCAGGTACATACAGCGGATCGTCCGCTGTCTCTCCTGACACCACCTGCGTCGCCACCGGCATCCCCAATCGATCCAACGTCGACAATTCGCTTACAATATTCAAGCCCTGGCTAAAGCCAAAAGAAAAACTCGCCTTGCCGCACGGCTTTGCGGCGGGTTCTAAAATCTATCAACTTTACGCAGCTCTGCCCCAACTCATAGCCGCGCCCGCCATCGTTGTCCAGCCGGCGATAGGCTAGCGCCAATCCCCACACGGCCAAAATGCTGTAGACATTGTCGCGCACCCAGGCATCGCGATAGTCGCCATGCGCCAATATAGCCGTGCTGGCTGGCAACAGTCTCGTCACCGGATGCTGTTTGCTCAGGATAACTGATTGGATCTGTTGGTAAAAGGGATCCAGGGCCGCACGTAAACTCAGCTCATTCATGGTTTATCTGGGTCGCTATCGTTGCTTGCTCAATCGTCTGGGAGCTATGTTGCACTATGCTTACTCTTTCTTTTTCAGCAACGGCCAATAGCCAAGCAGCGCGGCCAAGGTACAGGCGGCAATTATCAGGAGCGCCAGCGTGTAAGCCACTGGCGGATAATGGCCGGCGGGATCTTTGGGCGAGAGATTAATAATCACCCCCATCGCCCATTGCGTGACAAAGATGCCAGCAAAGGAGAAGAGGTTGCACGTGCTGACGGCCCGACCGACTAATCCGCTGGGGAAGAGGCGACGGACTTGCGGCATCAACACCACGCTGATGCCACCGCCGAAACCAAAGAAGAGATTAATCACCGGCA
>JBBRVA010000789.1:0-4092 GCA_038247295.1 Caldilineales bacterium
TACTCTACCCCAAAATAGCCGACCACCGCGTGAGAAAAGGAAGCTTTATGCTCATCGTCCACGTCTTCGTCCATGTCCAACCCGACACTGTCGAGGCCTTCAAAACTGCTACGCTCGATAACGCGCAGCATAGCGTGCAGGAGCCTGGCATCGTCCGCTTCGATGTGATCCAGCAGGATGACCCGACGCGCTTTGTGTTGGTGGAAATTTATCGCACCGCTGACGACCCGGCGCGCCACAAGGAGACCGCCCATTATGCCCGCTGGCGCGACGCCGTAGCCGGCATGATGGCCGAGCCGCGCACCAGCATCAAATATGCGCCCATTTTTCCGGCTGCGGCGGGTTGGGAGATGCCCATATGAAGTTCGAATTTGCGACCGCCACGCGCATTATCTTTGGCACAGGCGCGTTACAAGGGATTGGCCCGTTGGCCGCCGACTTCGGCACGCGGGCATTGGTGGTCGGCGGCCGCACGCTGGAACGCTTGACGCCTTTGCTGGACTTGCTCCAGAAGCAGGGGATCGCAACCACCCTCTTCAGCGTGCCCGCCGAACCGACGGTTGATCTGGTATTGGAAGGCGTGCAAACGGCGCGCGCGGCGGCTTGTGATCTTGTAATCGGCATGGGCGGCGGCAGTGTGTTGGACGCTGGCAAAGCGATCGCCGCCTTACTCACCAATCCCGGTGACCCATTCGATTATCTGGAGGTGGTCGGGCGCGGTCAGGCGTTGACTGTGCCGCCGGTTCCGTATCTCGCGATTCCGACCACGGCTGGCACGGGTGCCGAGGTGACGCGCAACGCCGTCCTGGCCGCGCCAGAACAGGGCGTCAAGGTCAGCTTGCGCAGCCCGTTGCTGCTGCCGCGTCTCGCCCTGGTCGACCCAGCCTTGACCTACGCCATGCCGCCCGCGATCACGGCCAGCACAGGGCTGGATGCACTGACACAGTGCCTGGAACCCTATGTCTCCCATCAAGCCAACCCATTGACCGATGCCCTCTGTCGCGAAGGCATGGGGCGCGCCGCCGGTGCATTACGGCGTGCCTTGCACGATGGGCAAGATGAGGATGCGCGCCGCGATATGGCCCTGGCCAGCCTGTGCGGTGGGTTGGCACTGGCGAATGCCAAACTGGGCGCGGTGCACGGCTTTGCGGCGCCATTGGGCGGTATGTTTCCCGCCCCGCACGGTGTCATCTGTGCGCGGCTGCTGCCCTTGGTGATGGCCGCCAATGTTCAAGCCTTACAAGCACGCGCCGCCGCGGATCGAGCGTTGACGCGCTATGCAGAAGTGGCCCAGATTCTCACCGGCCAGCCCGATGCCGAGGCTGCCGACGGTGTGGCGTGGGTGCAAGCGCTTTGTGCCGAACTGGCGATCCCGCCCCTGGCCGATTTTGGCGTCAGCGAGGATGATTTTCCCGCCCTGGTGGCCAAGGCGCAAAAGGCGAGCAGCATGCAAGGCAACCCGATTGTCCTCACCATCGAAGAATTGACGCAGATTTTGCGCCTGGCACTTTAATTAGGACGCGGATAAACGCGGATGAACGCGGATTTTATATAATCGCAGTTTAAATCCGCGTTCATCCGCGTTTATCCGCGTCCCAATTTCTTTTTATTTAATGGAGATTCCTATGCCGAGTAAACCGGGCTGGACCGGCCGCACCTATGAAGATTTTACCGTTGGCGACCTCTACCAACACCCGTTGGGGCGAACGGTAACGCAGACGGACAATATCTGGTTTACCTTGCTCACCGTCAACCCCAACCCGATCCACTTTGACGCCCATTTTGCGGCGCAGACCGAGTTTGGCAAACCGCTGGTCGACTCGACCTTTACCCTCGCGCTGGTCACCGGCCTCTCCGTGGCGGATATTTCGCAAAATGGCGTCAACCTGGGCTGGGACGAAGTGCGGCTGCCCAACCCGGTCTTCGAGGGCGACACGATCTATGCGCAGAGTGAGGTGCTGGAGATGCGTGAGTCGCAATCGCGGCCGCACATGGGTATCGTCAAGTTCAAGACAACTGGCTACAACCAGGAAGGCGTGGTCGTGCTCGAATTCAAACGCACCGTGATGATCTACAAACAGGGGCATGTGCCCACGGCCCATCGTCCCCAGGTCAAGCGCTGATCAAAGCGTTTAGGCGTTGACAAATCTACACTTCACTGATAAAATCTAAGTCTAGACAGTCTAGACTGATTGTGCGGAGGTATCTATGCAGCAAATTTGGCAACTTCAGGAAGCGAAGAATAAGTTTAGTCAGGTCGTGGAAAAGGCAATCCAAAGTGGTCCGCAAGTAGTGACAAAGCATGGAGTGGAAGTCGCCGTCGTGCTCTCGTATGCCGAGTATAGAAAGATGGCTACAGCTCAGAAAAAGTTATCGGCGTTTTTCCGAGAATCACCTTTAGTTGGCGTAGACCTGGATCTAACGCGTGATAAAAGCGAGGTGAGGGACGATATCGAGTTATGAAATATCTCTTAGATACCAATGTGATTTCTGAACTTGTGGCGAAGCAACCTGTCGCCCAGGTTGTTACGTGGATTGACAATATTGATGACACGCAAGCTTATCTTAGTGTGATCACCATTGGCGAGATCAAAAAGGGTATTGAAAAGTTACCTGATTCAGCGCGCAAAGAGCGTCTGCGAGCGTGGCTAAGTGATGAATTAATCGTTCGTTTTAGCCAGCGTATCCTAGCCATAGATGTCAATGTCATGTTGAATTGGGGCAATCTGGTCGCTATGTTAGAGATGAAAGGCCGCAAATTGCCGGCCATGGATTCGCTGATTGCCGCAGTTGCGATCCACGGCCAGCTAACCCTGGCAACGCGCAATGTAAATGATTTCAGAGATACTGGCGTTACTCTGATTAACCCCTGGCGCTAAATCATGATCCAATTTTTAACGGCTCTCCAACTTCAACTAGACCCTGCTGCGCCCGATGTGGTCGCCTTTGTGGGCGGTGGCGGCAAGAGCAGCGCGCTCTTTCGGCTGGCAAGTGAGATCGTTGCGGCCGGCCAGCGCGTAGTTGTGACAACGACAACGCATATCTCCTATGCGCAACTGCTGCGCGAACCTGTCCACGTTTTTGCGCCTGGTGCTGATCTACCGTTGGGCGCCATAGCGCAGGCACTTGACAAACATGGGCGTTGCCTGATCATTGCAGAAGCGGCCCCCGATCGAGTGCGTGGCATCACCCCGGCGTTGGTGGATCAGCTTGTGGCCCACGCCCAAACGTTGCAGATTGGCGCGCTTGTCATCGAGGCAGATGGCAGCCGTTATCTGCCGATTAAAGCACCAGCCAATCACGAACCAGCCTTGCCCGCCGCCACGACGTTACTCGTCCCGGTGATGGGGCTGGACGCACTGGGTGTGCCGCTTGATGAAGCGCATGTGCATCGCGTCGCCCAAGTGCGTAGCCTGCTCAATCTCGCGTCCGATGACACCCAGACCCGCCTGACACCCCGCATGGCGGCCCAGTTGTTAATTGATCCACAAGGCGGCGCGAAACTGCTACCGGCCGGTGCACGGCTCTTGCCGCTGATCAACAAGGCGGATCAAGTCACCTATCTGGCCGGGGCGCGCTTGATCGCTCATCAACTGGCGGCCTGGGGCTATAGTAGTTTGATTGGCGCGGTGGGCAGGGACCTCCCTTCCCTGCCGGATATTCTGTCAGGCGAGGGGGAAAAGAATAATCCATCACCGATCAACTCCCGTCCGGCTGAGCTCATGTCGAAGCCCAATGCGGTAGAGTTAGGGCGGAGTGTGCTCGAACGTTGGTCGCCCCTTGCTGCTGTGATCTTGGCCGCTGGGCGCAGCAGTCGCATGGGCCGTCCCAAGCAATTGGAAGCGGTCGATGGCGAGCCGATGGTCGTGCGTGCCGTGCGTACGGCGCTGCAGAGTGACGTCGCCCAAGTGATTGTCGTCACGGGCGCCTATGCGGACGCGGTGACAGCGCTGCTGACTCCCCTGCTTGAACAAACGGGCGACCGGTTGCGGTTGGTCCACAATCCAGATTGGCAGACCGGCCAGGCGAGCAGTATTCGCGCGGCGATTGCTGCCTTAGCTGCGCCAATCGGAGCGGCGCTCTTTCTGCCCA
>JBBRVA010000790.1:0-4089 GCA_038247295.1 Caldilineales bacterium
GCCCCAGCAAAGGCTAGCCATCGCGCTTTTCTATGTGGAAGGCTACTCGCAACAAGAGATTGCCGCTTTCTTGGAAGTGCCGGTCTCGACGGTCAAAAAACGACTCTTTGATGCGCGCCACAATCTGAAAGAAAGGATCGTTCCAACCATGCAAGCCGAACTAAAAACGGGCAAACCTTCACAGAATGCCGAATTTAAGACGCAGATCGACTTTTTTCTGGCGCTGCGCGACCACGATCTGGATCGCATCCGCAAACTCGTGGCCCAATATCCCGACCTCTTGCAAGTGCAAACCGAATGGAAAATGGCGCTTGGTCACCACTACTGGCCACTCGGCTCGACCGCACTGCATTTGACGGCCGCCACGGGTGATACCAATGTGCTGGCCTATCTGCTAACGCAAGCAATCGACGCCAATCAAAAAAACCGCTTCGGAATGACGGCATTACACCTGGCCGCAATCATGAAGCAACCGGCCACGGCCCAGCTCCTTTTGGACCACGGGGCGGATGTCAATGCCCGCTCCGCCAACGGCCAAACCCCGCTCCATCATGCCGTGCTGCGCAACGATGAGGAGATGGCCAGTTTGCTCCTCACCCATCGCGCCGACCCCGCCATTGCCGATGCCGAAGGGCGCACGGCTGGCGATTGGGCGCTAATGCGCCAGAATGGAACAATGGTGGATCACCTTGTAGCGCACGGCGCGGCCCAGCCAGCCACTAAGCCGCGGCTTGCAACTGCGCCAACCGCGCCATCTACATCGGCCATGCTAACAACGGGCATTAAAATCATCGACTTGCTCACCCCCATCCCAAGAGGGGGTCAGCTCGGGGTTTTCACGCCCCTGGCGGGCGTCGGCCTGATGGTAGTGCTGGGCCAACTCATCCACAGCGTGAGCGAACTGTACCACGGCCATACAATCTGGCTCTTCTTGACCGATGACAAGCTGCGCGCAGAAGACCAGCCACTGTCCTGGCGCGAACTGGGCGTAGATGACAAAATGACCTTTGTCGCCGGCCAAGCGAAAGACAGTGCCGACGCGCAGCGTCAAACTATCGAACGGGGATTGGCAAGTGCGGCGGCATTACACCAGGCCGGCAAACCGGTGCTCTTGATGGTCGATAGCCGCTTCGCTCTAGTTGAAGGCGTGGTCGCTTTGATCAAAGCCCAAACGACCGCCGATATCACGACCGTGTATCATGGGCATTATACCGTGGGTGTTGAGCCAGCAGCCTTGCAAGGGCTGGACACGGTGATCACCTTCGATTATGTGCGCGCCAAACAACGCCTCTACCCAGCCATCGATCCGGTGCGTTCAACATCACAGCTTCTATCCAGCGACAAGCTGACGCCGGCGCATCGCCAGATTGCCGCCGAAGTCAAGCGTTTGCTCCAGCGTTACGCCGATCTGCGGGCGCCGATGGATACGTACGGCATGGGCATCGATGCGCTTTGGTACATTCAGGATGATCCACATCTGGCGGCGGACATTACGCGGGCCCGCCGATTGGATCGCTTCTTGACCCAGAATTTCTACGGTGCCGAACCATGGACAGGCGTGATCGGTGAATTGGTCAGCGTAGAAGAAACATTGGCCGGCTGTCGGGCCATTCTGGACGGCACGGTGGATACGTTACCGGAGGATGCGTTTTACTTTGTCGGCACGCTAGCCCAGGCGCAGGCCAAAGCGAAGAAGGGGTGACGCAGCTCACCTGGCATAATATAACCTGAGGCGTAGGCAGCAATCGATGAACTGGTTGCTGCCTACGTTTTTGCGCGCCTGGCACAAAAATCTACTCTTCGCTGCGCGGCTAGGGTAAACGATTTGGTCCATTACGACAGTAGAAGTACAATTTTTCTTTAGGTTGATCCAGCAGGTGAGTTGGCGATTGAGAGAATGAAACGCAGATGAATGCAGATCAACACGAATTTCCCAACCGATTGCTTGAACTGCATCAAGATGTCGTTCATTCCGAGTGGATCGACTACAATGGCCATATGAACGACGGCTATTACGCCGTTGCTTTTGGCTTTGCCACCGATGCCTTTATGGACCAGATTGGATTGGACGCCGCCTATCGCACACGCGCTCGGCACACCATCTACACCGCGGAGATGCACGTGACCTATCTGCGTGAAGTAAAGGCCGCCGACCGGATCCGGTTTACCACGCAATTGTTAGCTTTTGATGCCAAACGCTGTCATATTTTCCACCGGATGTTGGCTGGCCCAGAAAATTATCTGGCCGCTACTTGCGAACTCATGCTTTTACACGTCGATCAAGCGATTGATAAGGTCGTGCCATTTGCGCCAGCAATCAGCCAACAGTTGGCGCAGGTGTATACAACACACCAGACACTGCCGACGCCGGTTGAGGTAGGCCATGTGATCAGCATGCGGCGGTCATAGGCTGTAGATCGGAGTCTTTATGGAGAATAGGCTGTTATACAAGGTAGACGGGGAAACAGGTAGATAGGTAAGCGTCACTTGTCTACCTGTTTCCCTATCTACCTATTTCCCTACCTTTGTTATCCACAAACCTGAGGAGATTGATCGTTGAGCAGACAAGTTTCGATTCCGATTCCGCCTTACATTGGTACAGACCAAATTTTGGCCGTTTCGGCCAACGGGGTGCCGATTGCGCTCACGCGGCTGGATGGCGCCTGGCACGCCTTTGATGACTTTTGTCCGCATGCGGGTTGTTCCTTTAGCGGCAGCGGCATCATTGAAGATGGCGTCTTGATTTGCAATTGTCACGGCGCCGAGTTTGATCTACAAACGGGCCAACCATTACGCGGCATTGCCTTCGAGCCGATTGCCATTTTCCCAATAGAAACCGGTGAAAAACAGCTAGCGATTACGCTGCCGTAGTTCATGCTCGCATCGCTTGTAAACACGGATTGTGAAAAACACAGATGCTTATGTTAGGCGTGGCAGATGCCGCACAAAGTTCGCGTGCAATGCACTGGGCACGTTTTGTCCTAGCTTGTTATAGCCGGCTGACACGAAAGCTGATTTTTATCCGTGTTTTCCCATCCGTGTTTACAGATCTTTTTAGCCACCATCCTCAATCACCACACACCGGAATTAATCACCTTCTATGGCTCGACTAACTTTGGGCAGCCACATTTTTGACGCCGATCTGATCATTTTTGACAAAGATGGCACGCTGATCGACTTCAAACATCTGTGGGCGCAGAAAACCATCGCCGGCGTCGAACAGTTGATCCAGGCCATCGACGGCAGCGTAGCCCTGCGCCACGATCTCTACCACACACTAGGCTACAATCCCATTGCCAATGAATTCGCGATGCAAGGACCGGTAATCACCGCGGCGATGAGCAAACTCTACACGATTGCCGCTGCCGTGCTCTTTCAACATGGCTGGCCGTGGCTAGAGGCAGAGCTGCTGGTAGAGGCGCACCTGGTGCCGGGTATGGCTAACGTGCTCACCGCTAATCTCTTGCGCCCGACCACCGATTTACGCCGTTTGTTCGATCAGTTACAAGCAGCCCATGTTCAGATTGCCGTGATTACCAGCGATGAACATGCGCCGGCGGAAAAGACGCTGCGTTTGCTGGGTGTGCATGACGCAGTGTCTTTTCTGGCCGGCGCCGATGACATCTACCCACCTAAGCCCCATCCAGAAGCCATTCTTGCCGCCTGCGCTCAAACTGGCGTTGCGCCGGCGCGCACATTGATGGTCGGTGATTCGACTACCGATATGGTGATGGGTGAGCGAGCCGGGGTGGGCTTTCGTTTGGGCGTGCTTACCGGCATTATGGATTGGGCGACGCTTGCACCGTGCGCCGATCTGGTTATAGATTCGATTGCCCAAATCGAATTGCTGGCAACCTTTTAAAATATCCTCATCAGACGAAAGTGTAAAAACGCATGACTTTCCCGCTGGTGAAAACCGTTGTTTTCACACTTTTCACAGATGAGCCTTAACATACTAGCGACCCGACACTTTGGGCTGGGCCATTGAAATGGCCTGCTGACAAGTCCAGGAAGTGCCTGAGGGCACTAAAAACGAGTCGCCGGGTAGCCCCCTGGGCGCGACTTCCTGGTTTCAGCCGCGGGTTTCAA
>JBBRVA010000791.1:0-4064 GCA_038247295.1 Caldilineales bacterium
CAATGACGGCCGTAGGCTTCCAACCAGGCTGTGCCGGAGGTGGCATGGGGGCGCGGTCGCTCACCCGGATCGAGCAAGTCTTCAATAAAGTTGTTGCCGAAATTGATGCAACCATTGTTGCCCGGCGTGTTGCTGCAATAGGACCAAGCCGGTTCGTGGCCGATAACAATTTTAATCGGGCGAGTGGTGCTGGTCAGATCCTGATCGATCCAGTCATACATGGCCTGGCGCACACAGCCGACGGGATCAGTCGTTGGATAAGCAGGATCGCCGTAATATTGATTGTAGACCACAAAGTGGGTATTTTTGTAGTCAAAAGAATAAGTTGTGCGGGCATCATAGCCGTTATCCGGTCCCCATTGGAAGTTTTGCAGCCCGACCAGGGTTTTATCGACCAGCGTCCCGATCTGGTTGCTCCAATAGGCCATTTTGGTGGCAATCTGGGCTGCATCACCATCCAGATCATGGTTGCCCATTGCCACAAACATGGGGAACGCGCGATTGCCGGCGGAACAGGTAAAGGGATAGTTGTCGCCGCTGATTTCGTCATTAATTGCCTCCATACTTAGCGGCTCGATCCCCGGTACAAAGGGGACATCACCGGCGGCAAACCAGAAGCGGGGCAGCACGCGATTGGGATAGAGTGTGCGATTGACGGCATCGGTAAAGAGGCGCATGGCGCCGCTATCCCCGGCACTACCATAGCTGTCCGACCAGGTGAAGAAGGCGAAGGTATTGCCTGCATCATAACAGCTTTGTTCAATCGTGCATTGGTCGGTGCAACCGTCACCGCTCACTGTGTTGTTGTCGTCACACGCCTCGGCCGCTTCAATCAGGCCATTGCCGCAAACGGCATTCTGGATCGGCGGCGGGGTCGGTGTCACCGTAGCGACTGGGGTTGTCGTTGGTGTACTATCC
Organism: Caldilineales bacterium; assembly: GCA_038247295.1. Lineage (GTDB taxonomy): Bacteria > Chloroflexota > Anaerolineae > Caldilineales > Caldilineaceae > JAPLGZ01. The sequence continues at coordinate 919 of JBBRVA010000791.1, forward strand.
GGCGGCGGGGTCGAGGGTTGATTACCGGAGCGCGAACAATATTCGGGCGCAGCGCCCGATCCGTCGGCAAAGGGCGGGGCGCAGGGTTGGCGGCGGACACCGGGGCCACCAATGCTTTGCGGGCCGTTGTTGTCTACCACATGTAGATTGGTGAAAATGTCCGCCATATCTTGCGACCAGCGACAGGCGGGATCGGCGCCGTTGGTGCAACTGGCCGGCTGGGGTGCGATAAAAGGAAAGCCCCACGTCTGTTCAAATTCGTCCAAGACACGGCCCGCAGGACTCCACTCAACGGTTAGATAATAGGCATTCCACCCGGCGCTGTCCACTACATAGCCGCCATAGTCGCGCAGGGTGCGCGCCACAATTTTGGCTGGTTCGGTGCGCAGGTTGTCAACAGAAAAATCTGGTTTTAAGGCGAGCAGCGCCCCCATTTCAAAAGCTGGCGCCTGTCCACCATAGGCCGATTCTGCGCCGGCATCGGCCCACTGGGCCGGCCAGCGATAACCCGGTGTTGGATCATTGGCGTCATAATAGACATATTGGCGAGAATCCACCACCAATTTCAGCGCATGCAGGATCGTGCGATTCGGAACTAACTCGCCCAACCGAATGACCCCGCCCATGCTGGACATCCCGGAGCCGCCATGCGCCCCGTCAATGCCGTTCCCTGTTTTGATATTATCATCGGGGTAGTTGTATTGGCTGACCACCGGTCCGCCCACACCACAGCGATGGAGCGGCTGGCTCTGGCGGATGGTCAGCCCGTCGGGCATAAGGATGGCCGCACTGTGATTGGGGGTATCGCCCGTATGATCAGGCTCAGTGGAAAATGATGCCGGCACCGGCACGCCGGTGAATAAGACTTCGGTTGGTGAGATTATACTTTCGCAGCGCTTACGGCCAGGGTCCCAATCGGCATTATGAGCGATGACATCCACCAGGGGAGCATTAGGCGCGAGCATGAGAATATCTTCCTCGGCATATAACCCATAGTCACCGAGTTGAATGCGCGCCGGTACATAAGTGGCCCCAGCGCCAATCGGCAGATTCCAGATGCTATCCCAGGCAAAGGGCCACGCCACAGGGGTCCGACTGGTCGGAAAATCGTTGACCGGCGCGGCTTGCGCACCATAAAAGGTAGCAGCTACACTGATAAGTAGCAAACTTAACAGCCACCTACGATTGCTCTGGTGTTTCATGGCATCTAGCTCCTTGGTTTAAGGTTTGGGATAAGTGGACGGCTCAAGCTTTCTCATAGCGCCGTACCCGCAAATCGGCCTGTTCTTTGTGCCCCCAGAAGTTCTCGATCGCGCAGAGGCGGGAACAGTACGCGCCGATCAACGCCGTGGCTGCCGGCTTGACCTCCTGATAGGTAACCGTCTTGAGGAACTTGCCGACCCACAGCCCACCCGTGTAGCGCGCGGCGCGCTTGGTGGGCAGGGTGTGGTTGGTGCCGATCACCTTGTCACCATAAGCCACGTTAGTCTCCGGACCTAGGAAGAGCGCGCCGTAGTTAGTCATGTGATGTAAAAACGAATCAAGAAGTATCGTTCTGGTAATAGCTATATTCTATGCCAGAACCTGTCAAGCGCGAAATTCTTGTTACCTCACTACCTTCTGTATATCTGTATACTGCTCTCCCACCCGGATACAGGCGGCCTGCTGAGCGTTTCCTACCTCCACAAACGGCGGATCAATCCTGCGACATGCCTCAATTGCGATCGGGCAGCGCGGGTGAAAGCGACAGCCGCTGGGCAGATCAATTGGGTTGGGCGTTTCACCTTGCAGGATAATGCGTTCATGGCGCAGGCGCGGATTGATCACCGGCACAACCGAGAGTAGTGCCTTCGTGTAGGGATGCTGAGGGTTTTGTAACACGTCGCGTACCGGTCCAATTTCGACAATCCGCCCCAAATACATGACGGCGACGCGCGCCCACGGCGCGCCCGCAAAGGTCGCCACTGTGCCCAGATCGTGCGTGATAAAGAGGATAGAGATGCCGCGTTTGGCGCGCAAATCGGTTAGTAGATTGAGAATTTCGGCGCGGATGCTCACATCGAGCATGGAGACCGGTTCATCGGCGAGCAGCAGGCTGGGTTCAAGCACCAGCGCGCTGGCGATCACCACGCGCTGGCGTTGGCCGCCGGAGAGTTCGTGCGGACGACGGTTGATATAGCTGGCGGCTGGCTTGAGACCGGCATCTTCCAGCGCTTGGACGACCCGTTTGCTCCGTTCCCCGTTATGCCCGCCCAGCCCGTGGACCACCAAAGGTTCGGCCACAATCTCGCCAATCGTTTGCCGCGGGTTCAGCGATTCATACGGATCTTGAAAGACCATCTGGATATGGCGACGCATGGTCTTTAGTTCCGCACCTTTCAGATGCGTCACGTCCTTGCCGTCAAAGATGATTTGGCCGGCGGTCGGTTTTTCCAGCGCCAGCAAGGTCAGCGCCAGCGTCGACTTGCCGCAGCCACTTTCGCCCACGACAGCCAGAATGTCACCTTTTTCCATCGCAAAACTAACGTCATCTACGGCATGAACACACTTTTCAGAATGACGGAAGAAGCTACCGTTGCTAATTGGGAAGTATTTACGCAAATTGTGGACTTCAAGCATGGTTGGTTGGTTCATGATTAGTTTCGAGTAGAGACGCAACATCTTGCATTGGTAGAGACGCAACATCTTGCGTCTGACCGCAGAGACGCAAGATGTTGCGTCTCTACTAAATAACAACTGCTTGCGTGAAAACTACCCAGCTGATATAAAGGCGGCGGCGCCGTATGGCAACGGTCAAACGCAGACGGACAGCGCGGTGCAAAGCGACAACCGGGCGGCAACGCGTCCAGGCGCGGCGGGTAGCCTGGGATCGAGGTCAATTTCTCCTGCGGTCGGTTAACATCGGGGAAAGCCTTGAGCAATTCTCGCGTGTAAGGGTGTTGTGGGTGGTTATAAATCGTGTCTACATCTGTATATTCAGCCACGACACCGCCATACATCACCAGCACAGCGTCGCAGACTTCCGCCACCACGCCCAGATCGTGCGTCACCAGGACCACAGCCAGCCCTAATTGCCGGCGCAGTGAGGTTAGCAATTCTAAAATTTGCGCTTGCACCATTACATCCAGCGCGGTGGTTGGCTCGTC
>JBBRVA010000792.1:0-4064 GCA_038247295.1 Caldilineales bacterium
ACAAACAGAACGCGATCTCGGTCTGGTTCGCGTCTTGCTGGGCAATGGCAAGTCCCGTCGCTACACGCGCCCTGGACTCAATCAGTGGTTCATAAAACGCCTCATTTTGGCCAAGCATGCGCGCCAGCAGCCGCCCCCAAATCGGATGCGGCGCTTCGCCGGCAAGCGGGGCCAACTGCTCCCGGCCTGACCGCAGCAATTCCAGCCCTTCGTGAAAGCGGCTGCGCATTTCGCAAAACCAATAGAGGCTTTCCAGGGCGCGACCAATGGCGGCATAGTTACGCTGTACAACGGCCCATTGCCAGGCAGCGCGCACATTCTCAAAATCAGCCTCGATCTCATCTAGCGCTGCCACCTGACGGCGTCCTTTGAGGTCGGCCTCGCGCTGCTGTAGAAAGTCGGTGTAATAGGTGCCGTGGGCTGCGCAGGCGTCCGCCGTTTGTCCAGCTGTTTCCAGTTCCGCCTCGGCATACTGACGCAGCAGTTCGTGAATCGTATAGCGCCCACTGGCATCACATTGGACCAGTGATTTATTGACTAGCGTGCTGATTGTGCGCAGCGACGCGCCGGCGATGCTTTGCGCCGCCTGACGTGTAAAGCCGCCGCGAAAGATGGCGAGGCGCATATAGACGGCGCGTTCGCTTGCGGTGAGTCGCCCCCAGGTATGGGCAAAGACCGCGCGGATGCTGCGTTGACGCTCCGGCACATCGCGCCACTGGCTTTCCAGAAAGTCCAGGTTTTGGCTGATCTCCTGACGAATTTCCTGCGGCGAGAGCAGATCGACCCAAGCGGCCGCCAGCACAATGGCCAGCGGCATACCAGCCACCAGTTGACAAATGTGGACGACCTCTGTGATGGTGGCGGCGTCCAGGGTAAAATCCAGCCGAGCGCGGCGGGCGCTTTGCGCGAAGAGTTGAACCGCACTGTACGTGCGCGCATCGTCACGCGTAGCCTGGGGTGGATAGGCCATGCCGCCTAGCGTCAAGACCGTCTCCGTGCTCAGTTGCAGGCGCTCGCGCGACGTCACCAGCACCCGCAGGCCGGGAACAGCTTGCAGCAGAGCGCTAATCAGACCTGCGCTCTCCAACAAATGCTCGAAATTGTCCAGCACCAACAGCATCTGTTGCGGACGCAGATAGTCGATCAACTGCTGCGCCAGCGACCGACCATTTGGCTGGATCGGATAACCGAGGGTAAGCATGATGGCGGCAGCCAGACTTGCATCGGCTGGCAGCGCGACAAGGGGCACAAAGCAGACTTGGGTTTGACCACCGTCCAGCAGCTGTTGCGCGGCGGCGAGTGCCAAGCGCGATTTACCCATGCCACCGGGGCCCACGATGGTGAGCAGACGGCAAGCAGGATCATGCAGACGGTGGGCTAGCTCGTTCAACTCGGCCGTGCGACCGATCAAAGGCGTAAGTTGCGGCAAGGGCGTGGGGGAGATGCGACCAGGGATGGACAAACCATTGGCGGGCGCTGTGGGCGCAACGCCGGTGCGGGCAAAAGCCACAACGCCGGCCTGTTGTTCTGGGGCAGGCTCCAAAAACTGGGCTAGCCGTTCGGCCAGTTGTTTGGAGGGACGCAACTCATCGCGCTCCAGTTTGCGGATCGTCACCACCGAATAGCTGATGCGAGCGGCCAATGCTGTCTGCGTTAGATCCAGTTGGCGCCGCTGGTGGCGTAGCCATGCGCCAAAACTAGTTTCGGTTTCCAGCATATGCTGCTCCTGGGGTTTATGCAACGCGCGGTGCGATTGGGGTAGGGTGATCTGTCGTTGCCGAATTTGATTATATCACATTTAGGATCACTTTTTCTACCACTTTGTGATCTTACCCGCAGACGGTGCATATAGTTTAATAACTCATGTTACGCAGCTACACCTGGGCACACCGCCATCCCTGGCGGCCTGCCAGCGTTCCCAGGTGCGTAAGGTGAGTTAATCAGAAAAACAGATCAACGCAATGACGAATCGCAGATCACCCTGTAATCTGGACAATTTTCGGCAAAGAAAGGAATTGCTTTATGGCAAACCAACCATTACGCGCGGTCGTGATCGGCGTCGGCTGGGCGGGCGAAGGCCATACCCGCGCCCTGCAAGCTTGTGGCATCGAAGTGGTGGCGATCTGTGCCCGCCAGATGGCGGTGGTCCAGGCTGTTGCAGACCGCCTGGGCATACCGCTGGCCGCCACCGATTGGCGGCAAACATTGCTTACACTCAAGCCAGAGATTGTGGCGCTGACCACGCCTGCCGCGCTGCGGGGTGAAGTGATTACGGTTTTGTCTCGCTCAACGTCTTTCGACAGAATGATGCCGCTGCTGAACGTGAGCCCCTTCCCATACCGCCGCATCTTCTCGCGGCATTACCGCAAGTGGGAGATGAAATCCAGAACAAGTGGGCGGCCCTTAGCCGCGACTTTGTGGCCGATATTCGCGGGGAATCATACACGCCCTATCTTACTTTCCGCCACGGCTGGCGCTATCAAGAGGCTATTGACGCCATCCGTTCGGGGCGTGGCTGGATTGCGTTGCCCACATAACGGTATGCTACGCTGCTTTTCTCCGCCTACTTCCGCCGGCCACGCGGAAGATGGGCGCACCACCCTGTGGCAAAAGTCATTAAAAGCGTTGATGCAGTTTCATAACCTTCACAAGGAGATCGGTCATGAGTACACGTTGTCCAGAATTAGCCAGCATCCGCAAGACGATTGATTTGTATATCGACGGTGTTAAAAATGGCAATCTCGAGTCCATGCGCCAGGCGTTTCATCCCCAAGCTTCGATGTTCGGCTACAAGGGGCAAGACCTGTTCGTCACGCCGATTCAGGGACTCTACGATTACATCACCGGTACGACGCCACCCGCCAAGGCTGGCGCCGCGGGCGAACAGTACACCTGCACCATCACCTCGATTTCCGTGGTCGGCCATGCCGCCTCCGTGGAAATGGCGATGGATGGCTACCACGAGCACGACTTCACCGATTACTTCCAACTGCTCAAAGTGGATGGGCGCTGGTGGATCGTCAGCAAGCTTTTTCACGCCGATCCACAAAACATCTGAAGGTTGGTGGTAGCTTTGCGCCGGGGTAGGGGTGAGTCGCTTTCTGGCGCCCCCTGAGCACCCCTACCCCCAGTGCGGCTTTTGATATCCCTAGGGCCGCACCGGCGTACCATCGGCCAAGCGCGGTTGCGGCCAGATCGAAATCTCGTCGCGGCAAGGATATTCGGCGGCCAGCTTCTCGTCGATGTCGATGCCTAGCCCGGGCTTGTCGTTGGGGTACAGATAGCCGTTGCGCACTTCGGGCAGACCAGGGAACATGGCGTAGACATGTTCCGGAAAGCGAATCCATTCCTGGACGCCAAAGTTGGGCGCCCACACGTCGAGGTGGAGGTTGGCGGCATGGCCGACCGGCGATGTATCGGCCGGACCATGCCAGGCCGTGCGCACGCCAAACATATTGGCAAACAGAGTCACGGCACGGGCGGGGGTAATGCCACCCATTTGGCTCACATGCATACGGATAAAGTCGATCAGCGTGTTGGCGATCAGCGGTTGCCATTCGCGGGGATTATTGAACAACTCACCCATCGCAATCGGCGTCGCGCACTGTTCGCGAATGCGGGTAAACCAATCCAAATCTTCGGGAGCCAGCGGATCTTCTAAAAAGAAGAGGTTGAACTGTTCGACATTTTTGGCGAATTTGACAGCTTCGATCGGGTGGAGGCGCTCGTGGATATCGTGGAGAAGCTCGACTTCTTCGCCAGCTTCCGCCCGCACATGCTCCATCATGCGCAGCGTGTTGCGCGCATAGGCTTTGCGGTCAAAGTAGCCGCCCTCGGGTGCGTTTTCGGGCTTGACGATGGTGGCGGACTGGCCACCGTAGCCGCCCAGTTGAATGCGCACATAGCGGTAGCCCTCGGCCATGTAGCGCTTGACATTGTCGGCCACTTCCTGGGGCGTGTTGCCATCGGCATGCGTATAGACGTGGGCCGCCTCGCGCGTTTTGCCGCCCAGCAACTGGTAGACCGGCATGTTGGCCTGTTTGCCCTGGATATCCCATAAGGCC
>JBBRVA010000793.1:0-4063 GCA_038247295.1 Caldilineales bacterium
CGATAACAATGCACCTGTAATTCACGTCGGTATGGCTCCGTCATTGTGCTAAATTCATGCGGCGTGACAGCGTGCAAGAGAACCGGCTCGAGTGCAAGTTGTGGAGGGCTGCTCGAATGGATCATGCTAGCTTCTTTCGTTTGTAATGGGCTTATTCATTTATTGGTCGGCGCGCCCTTTGCTTTTCAAATGTCGTCTTATCTGTAGTATAGCGATCTGGCTGAATCTTGTCCAGGCAAGCAAAACTCTTCTGGAGCGCTATCGGATCAATTTTAGGGGGAAATATACACGGATAGGAGGAAGCACCGATATTTTCAGTCGTTTTTATCCGTGTTTCCCCCTATCCGTGTATACTAAAAATTTGCCTTATTCGTTACAATTTTCGGTTACCAAATGGTCTGCTTCTGGGACACGGCACTGGTCAGTGTCGCACATCTGAATCGTTATACAATTGATTAATTTATTTTGTAGGGAGATAGAACAATTATGAGCAACGGTTTGGGGACAAAGGAGCAGCCGTGGTCGCTAAAAACGGCCAATGGCGGCTCAGAATACACCATGTATCGCGATGAAACGGCCAGCCCGCCGACGTTGGTTTGTCAGGTCGGCAAGACCGAGTTGCGCTATCATCTGCGCTGCTTGGACGATCTGCACGCCATGCTCAAAGCGCACGGCGATTGGATGGACCTGGGCGGCACCGATGAGCAGAAGCCCGCGCCGGACGGAACGGTCGAAGCCTGGGCGCGGGCAGAGAATAATCCTGTCGGTGGCTGGTATGGTTTAAAAAAGGGGCTGCGCGGTCGCTTTGGTGTTTATGTCCCACCCTTGATGGAGGTGCTAGGTCTGGTGGAACTGGAACACAAGCCAAAGAACAATCGGATGCGGGCGATCTGATAATTGGGAGATTAGAGATTGTGCCGCCTTCAATCACCTAATCTCTCAATCTCCCAATCTCTTAATTTCTCCACTTTTCATTCTCGTCAACAAAACAAGGAAAGCAACCATCATGGCAGAAACGATTCCCCTCACTGGGCGCACTCAAAAAAGCAAAACGACCTTTCGCATGGCATATGCCGTGGCCATCAATATCATGGCGCCGGCCAGCCGAATTTGGGCGCTGTTGACCAATGCCAAAGATATTCCGCGCTGGAACTCCACTGTGCAAAGCATCGAAGGAGAGATCGCCGCCGGTCAAAAGATCAAGCTATACGTAAAAATTGCTCCTGGGCGCGCTTTCAAACTCACCGTCAGCGAATTTGTGCCTGACAAGCGCCTGGTATGGAGCGATGGCAACTTTATCTTTCGCGGCGTGCGCACCTACACCTTAACCCCAAAAACCGACGGTTCGACCGACTTTAGCATGGTAGAAGTTCTCAGCGGTGTTATGCAGCCGCTGATCGCCAGGTCGCTGCCAGACTTTGGCCCCGAGTTCGAAAAGTACGCGACGGATCTGAAGCGTGAGGCAGAAAAAGGCAGTTGATGCCGCGCCGCGGGGCAATGTCATCTAAAATCAGGCCTTCATCCCGGTCAACACGATGCCCTGAATGAATTCGCGTTGGGCCAGGAAATACATGATGACGACGGGGATGACCATGAAGACGCCGAGCACCATCATATAATGCGTCCAATCGCGGCCAGTCTCGAAGCGCTGGAGTGAGTTCAGGCCCAGGGCCAACGTCCAGACGTTGCGTTTGGTCAGGAAGATTAGCGGCTGCATAAAGGCATTCCATTCGCCCAAAATCGACTGGATCGTGACCACGATGATCGCCGGGCGCGCGAGCGGGGCCATGATTTGGAACAGCACGCGCGGACGGCTGGCACCGTCGATGCGGGCGGCGTCTTCCAACTCCATCGGAATCGTGCGGAAAAACTGGCGCAGCAGAAAGATAAAAAAGGCGTCGCCAAAATAGGCCGGCACAATCAGTGGCAAGAGCGTGTTGACCCACCCAATCTTGGAAAACATGACATAGATCGGGATCATAATCACGACGTAGGGTAGCATCAAGGTGGCCAGCAACACCGAAAAGATCGTGTCACGCCCCTTAAAACGGAGACGGGCAAAGGCGTAGCCCGCCACCACCGAGCTAAACACCGTACCAATCGTGGCCAAGACCGTGATGATCAAGGTGTTCTGCGTGTAGAGCAACACCGGCACCGCCGAAAAGACCTCGATATAGTTCTGCCAGCGCAAGGGATCGGGGATCAACTGCGGCGGAAAAACATAGATCTTATTGGCCGCCTTGAAGGAAGAAGAGACCAACCACAGGAAAGGCAGCAGCATCACCAATCCACCACCGCCGACGATCAGGAAACCGAGAAATTTACCAATTGTTCGTTGTCTATACATGGTCGCTCACACTTCTATGTTAAGTTCGTGGGCAAGCTGATCTTACTGAGCACGCTGCGCTTGCAACGTTTGCAGAAAACTCGTATACAAGGTTTCCAACGGCAGCACGGAAACCTGCTCCGCCAGCGGATAGGCAAGGTGGCCGGGGTAAACGACAAATAGGTGGTCCAGTTGTAAATCTGCCAGTGCGATACGCATCGACGGTGTAAGTGAAGGTGCATCGGCGCGCTTGAACTCAACGCCGATCTTGCGGCCATCTTTCAGCAGATAAAGATCAAGCTCGGCACCAGCATGGGTACCCCAAAAATAGGCAGCGTCAGGGCGTAGGGCATGTAGGGTTTCCATGAGGGCGTATCCTTCCCATGACGCGCCGCTCTTATTATGCGTAAGCAATTCAAGCTCACTGCGGATGCCTAGCAGATAGTGCAACAAGCCGCTGTCATTGAAATAGATTTTGGGCGACTTCACTTGACGCTTGCTAATATTAGCATACCAGGGCTGTAGCGATTGAACCATAAAGCTGCTGGTCAAGACGTCCAGATAGTTACGTGCCGTTGATTCGGAGACACCCAACACGCGCGCGGCCTCGGCATTGTTCCAGATCTGACCATGATAGTGCGCCAGCAGCATCCAGAAACGCAAAATCGCGTTGGCAGGAATGGTAATCCCAAGTTGCGGCAGGTCGCGCTCGACAAATGTCTGTACGAAATTTTTACGCCAGATCAAGCTATCTTCGTCGCTTGGCGCAAGGAAGGATAAGGGAAATCCCCCGCGCAACCAGTGCTGCATTTGTGCGGCTGTGCCAACCTCGCTAAGCGCAAAACCACCCATCGTGATCGTTTCGACCCGGCCAGCCAACGATTCGGAAGATTGGCGCAAAAGCGCGGGCGCAGCGCTACCAAGAATCAAGAAGCGTGCTGGCAATGGTGTGCGGTCGACCAGTACGCGTAGAATCGGGAAAAGCTCGGGGCGGCGTTGAATCTCGTCGATCACCACCAGCCCTTGCAGATCACGCAGTGCCAGCATCGGCTCATTCAAGCGTGCTAGGCTAACGGGATCTTCCAGATCAAAATAATTGAGTGTGTTGGGCGGCACAAAAGTGCGCGCCAACGTTGTCTTGCCACACTGGCGCGGGCCAAGCAACGTTACAACCCGACTACGTTCTAGCGCCTTTTGAATTTGTTGGGTGAGAACAAGTCGTTGCAGCATGAAAGCATTCTATCAGTAAAGTTATCACCTTGAAAATCCACGGGTTATCCGTGGATTTTCAAGGTGGCATTCGCGACGGTTGTCGGGACCATCATACAGTGATAAAGTTATGGTGTTGACAAATGCATATTTATATATATAATTAAACATCATGCGATTTGAATGGGACCCCGATAAAGCACAACGCAATCAAGAGCGGCATCAAGGCACATTTGATGAATCCAAAGCAGCTTTTTTTGATCCAAACGCCGTGGATGACTATGACGAAGCCCATTCAAGCAGCGAAATTCGTTACAATTTAATTGGCATGTCGAGCCGACGGCTCTTATTTATCGTCTATAGCGAACCACAGCCCAATATCGTGCGAATTATTTCGGCACGGAAGGCCGAAAGGAAACACCAGCAAATCTATGCCCAAGAAGAATAAGCCGACAACAAAACCTGCGCAAACCATCGTCGTGGATGTCTCTACCGCCGATTATCAAGCGGAGCTGGCCAAAGGCTTGC
>JBBRVA010000794.1:0-4057 GCA_038247295.1 Caldilineales bacterium
TATTGATTGTGTTACTGTCGTCTTTACCTATGACGTTTTTTATCTTACGTGAACAAACCTATGAACGAGATCACCGTCCTCTGTAAAAACCTAAGCAAGAGTTACCAGCCCAAGCTAGCCGCCGTGCGCGATCTAGACTTGACGGTCCACAAAGGCGAAATCGTTGCCCTATTGGGAGCCAGTGGCTGCGGCAAGACCACCACCCTGCGCCTGATCGGGGGCTTTGAACGACCGGACGTCGGTTGCATTTCGATTGGCGATCGCACGGTGGCCGAAGGTCGCTACTTTGTGCCACCTGAACAGCGCCAGGTGGGCATGGTTTTTCAAAACTATGCGCTCTTTCCACACCTGAGTGTGGGAGAAAATGTAGCCTATGGCCTAAAGCGAGGTGATTATACGGCCCAAGAACGCCAAGTGCGCGTGCGCGAAGTACTGGCGCTGGTCGATTTACGGGGGCTGGAAACACGCATGCCACATCAACTTTCCGGCGGCCAACAACAGCGCGTCGCCCTGGCACGGGCATTGGCGCCGCGCCCCCAGGTATTGCTGCTCGACGAACCATTCTCTGGTTTGGACGCCAGTCTACGCGATCAGGTGCGCGGTGATGTGCTGCGTATTCTGCGTGAAAGTGGTGCGACCGCCATCTTTGTCACCCACAATCAAGATGAAGCGCTCTTTATGGGCGACCGCATTGCCGTTATGAATCAAGGACGGGTGGAACAAATGGGCACGCCGGAAACTGTCTTCGGCGCCCCGGCCACACGCTTTGTCGCTGAATTTATGGGCGCGGCCTTCTTTATTCCGGCGGTCTCCCAAGCCCAAGGTTTGGAAACCGAACTGGGTTTCATCCACCAGCCGGTGACATTCTCCGCCGGTACGCCTGTCGAAGTGGCGGCCCGCCCCGACGACTTGACGTTGATGCCTGATCCGCACAGCGCCCTGCGGATTATGACGAGTGTCTACCGCGGCGGCTCATATCTATACGAAGTAAAGTTACCTTCCGGGCATTTGGTGCGCTGCGAAGAGCCGCACACCCGTTACTACCCGCCGGGCACGGCAGTACGCGTCGCATTGACGCCGGGTCATCCGCTGGTCTATTTTCCCAAAGTGGAAAAAATGAAACAGGAAGCATAAAACAAACAATGTGACGTAATTCGCCATTCACAACTAACTTAAACACTTAACATAAACGCTTATCTGTAAAAAAGGCGAGCCGGGCTGCCACCCAACTCGCCGCAACTGTCGATTGCCTGCCTAGCAGCAAACGTTCTCCAGTCGTTGTGATCATATCACGAACGCGACCGGAGAGCAAGTCCGATCGCGTTTTTATTTTTGGTGGCAACGCGCCAAAAACAGGGAGAAAATGATTACAACATGTGTGAAAAATTGACCATCCTCACCGAGCACACCGCTTTTTGTACCATCGCCCAGTGCGAACACGGCACCGTGCACATCCACTGGCAACACCTGACCATCCACCTGTGTGAAGCAGATTTCCTAGCTTTGACGCGCGTTGTGGCTGACGCCTATGCCGAAAGCCCCCAATGCCCAAGCAAAATGCGCCTGGGCATTGGCGATATCACCCTGGAAATCGCCAAAGAGGACTGCCAGCCAATGATCAGGTTGATGCGGCGGGCGGCCGCCCAATTGACCCCGCCGGTTCTCCCACTCCCCTCCGACAGTTGTACAACGCCCTTTCTATTCAGCGCTGCGCAATATTTGAATTAACGATCAATCGCATACAACCGTAATCAACAGAAAGATCCAACCTTATGACCTCTGAATCTAGCGCAGCATTTGCTGCGGTGGCGGCAGCCATCACCGATCGCCGCACCGTAAAACAATTCTTGCCCCAACCAGTTTCTCAAGACCAGCTCGCTCAGCTCATCGAGCTGGCGGTGTGGGCACCCAACCATCGTTTGAATGAACCGTGGCGCTTCTACGTGCTCAGTGGCGACGCGCGTACTGGGGTGGGTGACATTGCGGGTGCCATCCTCGCCGCCAAGATCAGCGCGGCCGGCGGCGAACCGGATGTGGTCGCCCGCAAAGCCAGCGAAGCTGCCGCCACTTGGGCCAGTGTGCCAACATTGGTTTTTGTTACGATGGTAGGCGATCCCAACCCAGAAATCGACCTGGAGAATTACGGCGCCGTCGGTTGTGCGATCCAGAATTTCACGCTGGCGGCCCACGCGGCCGGGATTGGTACGTCTTGGAGCAGTGGCGCGGTGGCGGCGGCGCCCGAGTTACTAACATTGGTGGGCGCAGGCGAGCAGGAACGGATGGTGGGCTTGCTGCGGGTTGGCTATCTTGATCCCACTGCGCCGCCACCCAAGAGCCGCCGTAACCCCGGTGCCACCTTCACACGTTGGTTGGATCAAGCGGAAGTATAGCCAGGTGAGCAAAGATTAACATGGAGAAGATTGCGGCTTTACAACCAGATCTGATCCTGGCACTCTATGCTGGCGTCACGCAAGAGCAGTACGACCTCTTGTCCCAGATTGCGCCCACCGTAGCGCAGCCAGTGGGCTATGTTGATTATGGCATTCCCTGGCAAGAATTGACGCTGACAGTGGGCAAAGCTGTCGGTCAGGCGGACGAAGCAGAGGCATTGATCGCGGGGGTGGAAGATAAAATCGCCCAGGTACGCGCCGATCACCCCGAATTCACGGATGCGACAGCGGTGGCAACGATGGCTTGGCAGGTATCTATCTCTACGGTTCACAAGATGTGCGCAGTCGATTGCTGACGACGCTGGGTTTTACTTTGCCGGAAGAGATTGACGAGATTGCCGGCAACCAGTTTGGCGGCAACCTGAGCATGGAACGCGCGGATCTGCTTGATGTGGATGTGATCGTCTGGATCGATCCCCAAGAAGCCGAAGGGGAACTAGGGGGTCCAGTCTATCAAAGTCTGCCCGTCCATACGCAAGGGCGCGAGGTGCTCCTGAGCAGCTATGATGACCCAGTTGGGAGCGCCACCTCCTTTATCAGTGTACTCAGCTTGCCCTTTTTGCTGGACAATCTCACCCCTATGTTGGTCGCCGCCATGGGTGGAGATCCGGCGACCGCCGCGCGCCAAACAGACAGCGCCGAGAGCACCCCAGCCTTCCCCGTCACCATCGAGCACAAGTTTGGCAGCGTCACGATTCCCGCCGAACCCCAGCGCGTGATTGCCCTGGGTTACAGCGAAGTTGATCCGATCTTGGCCCTGGGCGTCAAACCGATTGCCGTGCGCGAATGGTTTGGCGAGAGCGTTGATGCAGGCTTGATTCTGCCCTTCGTGGGGATGGTGGGCAGGTTGCTTTCGGGCTTGTTTGGCCTTGCTGGGTACGCCGTTTTTTCTGTTTCTGTTGCTCTGGGGGAAGTCGGCGCTGTAAATCACGACGTAGTCAGCAGTTCGACGGCGATGCCGATCGTTTCGGCATTACGCGCCAGTTGACGATCCGCCGTGACTAGCGTCAACTGTTCCAGGGCCGCGGCGGCTAGATGGAGGGCATCCGGCGCTTTTAGGGGCAGATCAAAGCGGGCAATATAGTCACGAGCCTGGCGATAATGCCCTAACCGTAGATTGAGTCGTGTATAAAAACCTTGTTCTAAATGGTCAGCGAAGTTTGTCGTGACTTGCCGAGCTTGGTCCAGTGTAAGGCTACTTGTGCGGACCAGGCGAGAAAAGACGGATAGAACCTCTACTTCGATCAGCCCACTAATGATTGGCTTAGACGTATTAGTGTAAAAGGTTTGTACTTGTCGGCTGTAGGATTCTGTCAGATAGTAAGCGATCACGACACTGGTATCAAAAAATTTCACTATCTGGCCTCTTCACGCAGATGTAACAGCGTTTCCAGTGGTCCCTCACCCTTCAGCTTAATCGAGGCACGAAACTCGGTGAGATCGGGGAATTGCGGTGGGGTTTGCGGTGGTGGCGGCATAAGGCGGGCAACGACCTTGCCGCGGCGGATAATGGCGATCTCTTCGCCCGCTTCAACCTGGGTGATGAATTGCGCCAGTTGAGCGCGTAAATCTTTGATATTAATCTGAAGCATGATTGACCTTTCTGA
>JBBRVA010000795.1:0-4056 GCA_038247295.1 Caldilineales bacterium
GCCTGGACGACGCGAATGCCGCCGACGGTATCTTCCACGCGCGCGTTAAATTGGGCGACGTTGCCAAACAGTTGACGATAGGTTTTTGTCATTTTGCCGCTGAAGTACATTGCCACCCAAACGATCAGCGGAATCACGAGAAAGGTTAAAAGCGTCAGTTCCCAATTCAGCATGCCCATCAGCAGAAAAGCGCCGATCAGGGTCATGATGGCGATAAAAACGTCTTCGGGGCCGTGATGGGCAACTTCGCCAATGTCTTGTAGATCGTTGGTGATGCGCGCGATCAGGTGACCGGTCTTGTTGTTGTCGAAGAAACGGAACGAGAGTTTTTGGATATGGCCAAAGAGTTTGCGGCGCATATCGGTTTCGATATTAATGCCGAGCATGTGGCCCCAATAGGTGACTATATATTGGAGCACGGTGTTCAACGCATAGATGCCCAGCAACGCGGCGGAGGCCAGAATGATCACCGGCCAATTCTTGCTGGGCAGCAACTTGTCGACAAATTGATTGACGGCAAGCGGAAAGCCCAGTTCCAAAAGGCCGACAATGAAGGCACAGCCGAAATCTAGAAAAAAGAGACCGCGGTATGGTTGGTAATAAGCGAAAAATTGGCGAATCATGAATTGTAAGTAGCTCCAGAAATAGCGGCGCACCGGATGACCTAATGGTCGGCTTGCCCGGTGCTGCTGACTGATCGAATTATTACCGTTAAGTATAACCGAAATGGTTTCTGGCGGTGAATGGAGAAAATGGAGGCAACGGCTGGCAAAAGTTATCTAACCGCAAAGGACGCGAAGAGCGCAAAGAAAATCCAAGCGGAAACCTTTGCGCTCTTTGCGCTCTTCGCGTCCTTTGCGGTAAAAATTTGATTTTATCAGTTAATTAGCAGGCATCCGGTCGGATTAGAAAATACTCGTGCTGTAAGTTATAGTCTACCGAATATTGAAAGTTTCCACCATCAGCGGCGTGTCGACGGTGACATGCGGCGAGATGGCGTGATAAGCCCAGAGGTGGACCCAGGCGTTGCCGGTGCGCAGGGTGAGATAGGCCTTGAGCATACCGGGTCCAAAAAACTGAAAGAAGACAAAGATGATCGACAGCAGGACATTAGGCACGGACGTATAGGCTGTCCACGAATCAAAGAGGTGGAATGAAGCATAGGTGACGCCGCCCAACAGCACCGTCATCAGCGTAGAATTGGTCAAGCGCGCGTAGCGAGGCAGCAAAATGCTGTAGATAAAGACCATCACCGGTAATCCGGTGCCCAAGAGGCCAATCACAAAGGCGAGTGGGATGCCGATTCGCAGTTGCCGTCCGCTCAACGTTAGCAGGTTACCGATCAGTAGATCCGTTATTACACCCACGCTGCCGACCACGAGAATGATGATCCAGTCGTTGCGTGGGTTGGCCGAGGTCAAGCTGAGCGCGGCATTGCTGTAGCCTTTGTTGCGAAAATAGAGATAGGGGATCAGGGCCAAGGTGATAAAGTTGTAGGCTGCCCAGGTAAGCGCTTCGCCTGCCCCTGTATGCCGGCTGGCCCCAAAGAGCGAGCCATGCATGTGGCCGCCAAAGCCTGCCCCCCACACCATGCGTCCCAATGCTTGACCGAGCGCAAACATGACCAGCCCATACAGCACAACGACGACAGTTTCTTGGCGGGCGACGGCAATGCTGGGCACGCGATCAGCCAGATTGGGCTGTGGCCGGTTGCGCGTGATCAGGTAGGTCAGTCCCATGTGAATCAACGGCAACACCAGGACTAGTGCAAAGGTGGCGGCAAGCTGCGCCGTGAGTGAAAAACCGGCAAAGCTGGGTCGATCAAAGGGTAATCCGTCTGCGCCCAGCCAGTAGGCAAAGACCGTCGCCACGAACCAGAGCACCATGATCACTTGGACAGTCCTCTGCGTTAGTATCGTTACCAGCCAATTTTGTTGTCTTGATGGGTAAATCATTTTTTTCTCCTGTTTGAGATTTTTTTGAGCCGTTTGACAGAAATGAGAATTAAACCCAGATCACGAATTTTGATCAGTACACCGTGCAAAGCGGCTTGATCGGCGATGGGCCCCGTTAAAATCGTGTTACCACTCGCTTCATGGAGCAAGATCAGTTCTTCAAACCATTCGGACCAGGTCGGATTGAGTTGACCTTCGACTTTGAATTGGTAGATTGCGGTCTGGTCTTGGCGTGGCTGACGATTCATGGCACGTTCCTGTGTCAGCGAGTTGCGAGAAGATTGAGTGGGTGGCAGTGGGACAGTAAGACAGTGAGGCAGTAGGGCAGTGGGACAGTCACTGTCTCATTGCCCTACTGTCCCACTTTCCTAGCCAGCCGTGGCAGATACACGTGACACGGCTGGACTGCGCGGCTGGCTCGCGGCTGGCTTGGTCAGCAGCAGCGAAACGCCGGTTGCAATCAGCCAGAGCGACCAGACCGCAAAGCCGATTACGTTGACATCGGCGGCCACGGCTACCCCGGCGCCCTCTATGCTGCCAAAGATGACCAGTGGGCCGGCGATGATGCCAATCCAACCCAGCCACGGGCGGAATAGGGCCGAGCGCAGCATGACCATGCCGGTCAACACGGCCCACATCCCGATAAAGATGTAGCCGAGATGTTCGCCGATCGAAAAGCCGGCATAGAGATGGAAAGCTTCAAAGACAATTTCAATCGCATCTTTGCTCGCCTGGCTTGTGGCCGGGTCCACATAGCGCGTCGCCAGATGGGGTACGACAAAGACCCAGCGAATAAAGCCAAGGAAGTTTGTGACCCCAGCAAGGACGCCAAAGACCGTCGCCAGGCTGAGGGTGGCACTGTCTGAATCTTTGAGCAGACGGTATTGGTTGTACGCCAAGCCTTGCAGCAGCAAACTTTGAAGGCGGCGGCCTGTCCACCCGTGAATCCTGCCCGCCAAATGTTCGAGCAAGACCAACGCCTGCGCCGCCGTCTCTGCCCCTTGCACAATCAGAACCCGGGCCAAGGTCAAAGTTTGCAGCCCGTCAGCGTCCTCAGCGGCATCGGCCAGAGCGCTTGTCTGTTGCTGTGCCCATTGTATCGCCTGTTTTATATTGCCCTGAAGCAGCCAGAGCCGGGTCTGGTTGGCTGTAATGACGGGCACCGTGTCCGGGCGTGTGGCGTGGGCGGCGAGCGCAGTGGCCTGGAGCAGCGCGGCTTGGGCCTGCGCGCCCTCGCCGCGGGTTTGATGAAGCCAGGCTAAGGCTACCTTGCCGTCAATGATCAGATACAAATTCCCGCGCTGCGTTGCCAGGTCGATCCCTTGTTGGAGGAAATGTTGCGCCTGATCAAGTTCATTGCGTTCGTAACAAAGGCGTCCCATCCCCACCCGTGCTGCGTCGACAATCGGCCAGGGCCAGAGATTGGGTTGGCTGCGCGCAAAAATTTCGGCCTGTTGCAAAAGTGTATCCGCGGCGTGCAGATCGCCATGTTTAGCGTGCAGCATAGCAAAATTGTAGAACGAGCCGGCGGCAAAGATAATATTGTCACTCGCCTGCGCGGCGGCGATGGCGGTCTGGAAGGCTTGTTGGGCGGTTTCCCAATCCCCGCTCGCTCGGTAGAGGGAAGCTAATGTATAGGTGACCGTGCTGCGGACGACGAGGTTACTGGGCTTGGCCAAGCGTAGCGCGGCTTGTACGAGTTCAATGGTTTGGGCACGCTGACCCTGTAAACCAACCATGATCGCGCGCATCGCAGTAATTTCAGCGCGTAGATCGGCTGTTTCTGATCTGTCTTGCTCCTCCGCTTGCGCCAAGCTAGCTTCGGCCTGCTGCAAGGCGCTTTCCACATCACCCATTGGTATTTCGAACAGACGCGCCCAGGCTTGAGCAATCGCTAAGCGCGGTCTGGCGTCGATTAGTGTCGCTGGCAACAAGGTCAACCAACGGCGCGCGGTATCGAAAAAGCCGCACATGATCAATGAACGGGTTTCTTGTTCTACCAGGCGCGCAACTCGTGCCATATCATCTGCCCGCCGCGCATGTTCGACGGCTTCATCGAGCAAGCCTTGCGCTTCAAACCAGACACTGGCGCGCCGATGCA
>JBBRVA010000796.1:0-4050 GCA_038247295.1 Caldilineales bacterium
GACCCGACCGTGCAGCTTTGCCTGGTGCTCGATCCGATGCTGGCAACTGGCGGATCGGCCATCGCCGCGGTGGACGTGTAGAAACGATGGGGTGTGGCGCGCATTAAGTTTGTGGGCCTGATCGCTGCGCCGGAGGGCATTCATGCCTTACACGCGATTCATCCTGATGTTGATGTACATGTGGCGGCGGTCGATGAACGCCTGACCACCGAAGCGGATGGATTCCCCGCCGGCTATATTTGGCCGGGGCTGGGCGATGCCGGCGATCGACAATTTGGCACGGGGTGATGGGAGGACAGTAGGACAGTAGGTCAGTAAGTCAGTAGGATAGTGAGTCAGTCGAGATTCAGGCGTGGGTTTCAACTGCGCCGTCAACCCAGTGGGGTTAGGTTGGCCAAAATTTTTAGCACTGGTGTGAATGTGAGGATAAATGGAACAGAAAGTCGTTCTGATCGGCGAGGATGTGGGCCACGCCAACTTACAACGTTTGCAGCAAGCGCATCCGGATCTGGAATTTCGCTTTAGTCCTGAACGAGACCACTTTGTGGCGAATGCGGCTGATGCCGAGATCATCTTTAGCAAACAATTTCCGCCCGGCGCCATCGCCGCCGCCCAGAAATTGCGCTGGATCCAAGCCGGCACGGCCGGCGTCAATCACTTGTTGACGGTGGGCTTGGCCGAACGCAACATCATCTTGACCAACGCCCGCGATGCGCATGGCACACCGATGGCTGAGCAGATTCTGGCCATGATGTTAGCCTTTGCCACCCGCCTCCATACATTGATCCAGGCGCAGGCCAGCGGAACACGGGTTAACGCGCAGGTGATTGGCGAAAAGTTCGAGCTCGCCGGTCAAACCCTCTGCGTGATCGGGCTGGGTGATATTGGTGGCACGCTGGCACATAAGGCCAAACAACTGGGGATGCGGGTGATTGGGGTGCGGCGCACGACAACCCCCTTTCCGGATATCGATGAACTGTATACGTCCGATCAACTGCTCACAGCCTTGCCGCAAGCGGATCATGTAGCACTCTGCCTGCCCCTGACAACAGCAACGAAGGCGTTAATTGGAGAAAAGGAGTTGCGCGCGATGAAGCCAAGTGCCTACATCTACAATGTAGGGCGCGGTGCATCGATCGCAGCCAATGCGTTGATCCAGGCCTTACAAGCGGGTTGGATTGCCGGCGCGGGGCTAGATGTCACCGATCCGGAGCCGCTGCCGCCCACTTCCCCCTTGTGGCAAATGCCGAATGTGATTTTGGGTCAACATACCAGCGGCAGCAGCCCTTACAATGCGGATCGGATTACGACGATTTTTCTCGACAACTTACGGCGTTACCAGGCCGGCGAGCCGCTGCGCAATGTTGTCGATCAGACCGAAGGTTATTAGCCCTGTTTTAGATCCCTACGCTGGCTCAAGTGTGCCTGCCCATCGGCGTGATAGCTGCTGCGCACTAGCGGTCCACTTTCTACCCACTTGAAACCACGCTGTTCGCCTTCCTCTTTCAAGCGCGCAAACTCATCGGGGGGATAGTAGCGCTCGATGGGCAGATGGAAGCGGCTGGGCTGCAAGTATTGGCCCATCGTCATGATATCGACATCGTGGGTGCGCAGATCATCCATCACCTGTAAAATCTCATCCCACGTCTCACCCAAGCCCAACATAATGCCGGACTTAGTCAGCGCCAGCCCATCCATTTGTTTGGCTTGCTGGAGCAGTTGCATGCTGCGCAGGTATTTGGCCTGCGGACGTACTGTTTTATAAAGGCGGGGCACCGTTTCTGTGTTGTGGTTCAGAATTTCCGGCTGGGCGTCCATCACCGTTTGCAGCGCGGCTTCATCGCCCTTGAAGTCGGGGATCAACACTTCAATTGTACAGCCGGGGCGCAAGCGGCGAATCCAGCGGATGCTTTCGGCAAAGACCCACGCCCCGCCATCCTTTTGCTCGTCGCGGTTGACGCTGGTGAGGACGGCGTGGTTCAGCCCCATTGCGGCCACACTTTCACCCACGCGGCGCGGCTCGTCCGGATCGAGCAAACTGGGACGGCCGGTCTTGATCTTGCAGAAGCCACAACTGCGCGTGCAGGTGTCGCCCATCAGCAAAAAGGTGGCCGTGCCGCGCCCCCAGCATTCACCAATGTTGGGGCACATCGCCTCTTCGCAGACCGTGTGCAGACTTTTGCCGCGGAAGAGGCCGCGCAATTCCTGATATTTGGGGCTATCCACCGACTTAACGCGCAGCCACTCCGGGCGCCGGCCGCGAGTCAGGCCGGCAGGAGTGGATGGAAGGGCTGGTGTCGGTTCCAAGGTGATGGTGCCGAATTGGGTTTGTTGACGGGTCAGATTAATTTGATTGGTCATGGCATGTAGCTTTATATAAATTCTTTGAGCATGATGTGAATGGTATTGGCTAACTCATTGATGTGATCAGTACAAACAGTGTAGACCACTTCTGCATCAACATTGAAATAATGGTGGCTGATCACATCGCGCATTCCTTTAATTTGACGCCAATCTACAGTGGGATAACGCAGTAATAATGAGCTGTCGGTAGCTTTATCCAAATTTTTAAGACTTTCGCCGAGCACAATTAATTGCATACAAATCGCATCTAGTTTTTCTAAACCTGCATCCGACGCCGTAAAATCCTCAAGTGATTGGATTGACCGAGACCGACGCTGAATCGTCTGTACAGACCATTACACTTGTTGCAAAATTTCGAGGGCCAACGCTTTGTCATACATAGACAGCTTCTTGCTCGATTCGGCGTTTAAGAAAATCGTTCATGGTGGACCGGTAACGTACAATATCGACAGGGCGCTGCAAAAGTTCCTCTAGATTTTGTTTGATGCCGACCAAAACCAACAAGTCGGGGTAGCCTAGCTCGACCACAACATCTACATCGCTCTTGTCTGTCATCTGGTCGCGCGCGACCGAGCCAAAGACACCGAGTTTCAGGATTTTGTAGTCATCCTGCTTGCGTTGGCGATAATGGGATAAGGTTTGAAGGACGTCGGTTCTGGTCATACGCATAAATTATTGCATATATAATGTCCATCGGCTAGACCATACCAAGTGTAAATAATACACATTCCTCAATAGCGCTTATTGTACTCTGCGTCGTTACGCCCAATCGCCGCGTTAGGCGAGAAACATCCAACACACGTAGCTGATGACATAGAGCGACAGAATCACTCGTCAATCCACCTTCCCCAGCAGGCACCTGCACCGAGGAAGGAAGCGCGGCACGTCGTAGATTGGTAGTGAACGGAATGGCAAGAATAGTAGTTGTATACGAATTTAGGTCGTTGTTTTGAAAAATTAGCACCGGGCGTGTTCCCGCTTGCCCAGACCCGCGGATCGGGTTCAGCTCGGCAAGCCATACTTCACCACGTCTGACTTTCATTGCGCGTCCTCGGCTGCCAGCGCGTTGTAATAGCCGCTCATATCTTCCTCGGCCAGTTGGCGATCCTCATCGGCAGATTCTGCATAAAGCTGCGCAAGCCTTGCCGCCGTAGGCAAGGGACGTACCTTCGCTCGGCGTTTCCGAAACTTAAGAAACGACACATAGCTAATCACTTCTTGCAACTCAGTGTCACTCAGTGTCTCTATTTCTTGAACTACCAATTCCTTGACAGACATCAAGTCACCTCCTATCTGCTGAATGCAAATGCCCCAGATAAACCAGCCGATGTCATTCAGCGCAGAATACGTGTATAGCCGTCATGATTGCCAATCCACTACCGGCAAGTTATTATAGAATTTCCAAAACCGTGGCTGCGTGTGCGAGTTCATCGCGCCAGTCGACCTTCGGGCGTAGATGCGCTCGAGACTGTCAAGTGGCAAAGTCAGAACTAGATCAACGACTTGCTCACGGGTAACTGTTTGTGTTTGCAGAAATCTACAATTCTCTCATCGTTTGCTTCTACGATAAACGCATTTTCGTCCCGCCGCGCTCTTATTATACACGCCCACTTCCATCCTACTGAACAAATCGGCGATAAAATTTCGTCCTGCCTGCAGTTTCTGGATGAAATTTTGCTTCACGTA
>JBBRVA010000797.1:0-4045 GCA_038247295.1 Caldilineales bacterium
CACTTGGGCGGAAATAACCATACTATTCTCCGGTGAATCAGTAGTGAATCAGTAGTGAATCAGTAGGACAGTGAGACAGTACAAACACTGTTCTACTGTCCTACTGATTCACTGTCTTACTTACGCCCAAGTGTACTAGTTTGAGGTTTACCCAACCAGTAAAATCGTCTGGAATTGTATGCCACAGCCTGTGATTAAACTAACGGATTTTGATCCACAACCAATTATAAGAAAAGCCCGTAAGACTCAAGCTCTTTAGACTTGGGATATAAGGGCTTCAAGTTGTCCACCTTGCTACTACAAGGTGGACAACTTGAAGCCCTTCCCCGATCACTTCTTTTGCATGATTGTAAGTGTTCGCGCCCAATGGGGGTACCCGACTCACGCCGAAGTCACATTGTTATAGTCCTACTCGTGCGAATGTGGTATACTGTAGCTGTTGTGCGACCTTCGATAACCAAGATTGCCGCCCAATGAACTGCAACAAGCACCTTTCAAACTGAATATTGCCGGTTGCACCAGGAAATCTTCTGGTGCGTAAAATATTCGACGTGTAATGGTCGAAGCGGGTACCCTCTGGGTGCCTTCAAATACCGAGGGAGCCTCGGAAATTGACGCCGTGGGACACATGAGTAGCGCAGTAAGGCACTCAGCCCCGGAAAAAGTTCGTAGTGAAACAGCTTGTCTGTTTCACTACGAAGCCCACCAGCTTTAGCTGTGGGTAGCTCACCGAGTATGCTATTACCAGGAATGATCTGACCAATATCTATCATTACTTGCAACTCATGCCGGCACACCTGACACCAGGCACCTGGGGTGATATTTGTCTAGGTAGCTATTACGGCACTAGCGCTCTGCTGCACGAAATTGTTGAATTGCGTATTCTATTGAATCGAGATCCATATTTACCCTTCTTTGAACCATCAGCGGCCGATATTCACGCTGTCCTACTGATTCTAGAACGCTTACGCACGGTCAAAAGGAGTGATTCATGAAGGTTCGTTATCGGATTGTGGAAGAAATAACGCCAGATGGTGACTGGGATATAGTTGGTGTAATTGTACACTGGGAGTCGGATGCCCCCCACATGCAGTTGCGTGGCCTCATCTCGCATACGGTGAGCCGACCGATCTGGCACGCAATCGGGAAAAGAGTGGATGAATATCAACTCACGTTAGAAACCTATCATCGGGCATTAGAAGAATACGAACGTTACTATCGAATTTTGCCTGAAATCTATGCCCTGGAAGCGCCAACCGCGGCTGACCTGCGCCGAATTCTGCGCGAGAAATATGTATTTACACCAGAACTAGCTATGGATCAGGCTATACTCGCCTGAGGATAAGGAAGATCCGTATGACAACACCAACCATCGAGCGACTCCGCAACACCAGCGACCGCGCGGCGAGCACCAACGGCGCTGGCCAATCGGAGCTGGGCGAATATGGCTATCTGATCGATGGCCAACATCACCATTCCAGCGATGCGATCGAAGTGCGTAGCCCATATGACGACGCCCTGGTCGCCGTCGTCCATCGCGCCGGACCCGACGCGATCGAGCAGGCAATTGCGACGGCCGTAACGGCCTTTGCCACCACACGCCGGATGCCTTCTTGGCAACGCAGCGAAGTGTTAGAGAAGGTTAGCGCCGGCATTATGGCGCGCAAAGAAGAGCTGGCACGCACAATTGCGCTGGAAGCCGGCAAACCAATCAAGACCGCGCGCGCTGAAGTCGAACGCGCCAGTTTTACCTTCAAAGTCGCGGCCGAAGAAGCGAAACGCATCTATGGCGAAATCGTGCCGCTGGATTGGCTGCCGGGCAACGAAGGACGCACCGCTCAGATCCGCCGTCTGCCGCGCGGGCCGGTGGTCGGCATTTCGCCGTTTAACTTTCCACTCAACCTGGTGGCACATAAAGTGGCGCCGGCCCTGGCCGCCGGTTGCCCGATCATCTTGCGCCCGGCCTCGCAGACCCCGATCAGCTCGTTTAAGCTGGCCGAACTGGTGCTGGAAGCTGGCTGGCCGGCGGGCGGGATTGCCGTTGTGCCGTGCAAGACCAAGGACGCCGATCCGCTGATTGAAGACAACCGCATCAAATTGCTCACGTTCACGGGCAGCCCGGCCGTCGGCTGGGAATTGAAGCGGCGCGCGGGGCAAAAATTTGTCACACTCGAACTGGGTGGCAATGCCGGCAACATTGTGCACAACGACGCCGACATTGCCTACGCCGCCGGCCGCGTGGCCTGGGGTGGGTTTGCCTATGCGGGGCAGTCGTGCATCTCGGTACAGCGTGTCTATATCCATGCCGATACGTACGAAAACTTTGTCGACGAATTGATCCCCAAGGTGCAGGCGCTCAAAATTGGCAATCCACTGGATGAGGCTACCGACATTGGCCCGCTGATCGACAAGGGCGCGGCCGACCGCTTGGGCGCCTGGTTGGAGGAGGCAAAGACTGGGGGCGCTGAAGTTTTGACCGGTGGTCAACGCGACGGCAACATCTGGCAACCGACCGTGCTGGCCTCGATCCACGAGGACATGAAAGTGTCTTGTCAGGAAGTATTTGGTCCGATTGTCGGCCTTTACCGTTATACAGATGTCCAGGCTGCGATCCGCGCTGTGGATGCCAGTGACTTCGGTCTGCAAGCTGGTATCTTTACCAATGATTGGCGGCTGGTAGAAGAAGCGTTTGAAAACATTGAAGCCGGTGGTTTAATGGTCAACGATGTTTCCACCTATCGCATTGACCACATGCCCTATGGCGGTGTAAAGTCCTCCGGCATCGGGCGTGAAGGGTTGCGTTATGCGATTGAAGAGATGACCGAGATGCGGCTGTTGACGTTTAATCGGCGAGCGTAGCGCGTTTTGCGGTGTAAACAGGTAAACAGGGATACAAGGTCACTCACCTATTTACCTGTCTACCTGTTTACCTTTCTACCTGTTCCTTCTACTTGACATATTGATAATTATCGATATAATAACTTTATGAACATCGACTCGATTGCATTTGCCAAAGCGCTGGCTGACGATACCCGTCAGGAAATTATGAAAATGGTCTGCTGTCGCTGGCTTAGTGTCAATGAGATTGTCGATGAACTGCATGGCAAGGTAAACCAGCCGACGGTGAGCCATCATTTGAAGTTGTTGGCCGCGGCTAACCTCGTGCATGTGCGCGAGGAAGGGCGACAGCGCTTCTACTCGCTGAATCAAGCCTATTTTACCGAATGCTGTGGACGTTTGATGCAGAGCTTTGCGCCGAACTTTGCGGGAGAACCAATTCCGCTATTGGAAAACGCATAGCTCTTTTTTTACCTATATATATCGACGCTCATCAATATGTTTTCTTAGAAAGGACAAACTATGAACATAGATTCCTTGCCCGTCGCCGTGATCGGCGCTGGACCGATTGGATTGGCCGCCGCGGCCCATTTGTTACAACGGGGTGAAACGCCCTTAATCTTGGAAGCCGGCAGCGAAGTGGCGGCCAATATCCGCACTTGGGGCCATGTGCCCCTCTTTTCGCCCTGGCGCTACTTGATCGATTCGGCATCGCAAGCGCTGCTAGAGCAAACCGATTGGCAGACACCGAATTTAGATGGCCTACCTACGGGCGATCAACTAATCGATGCCTATTTGCAACCGCTGGCGGCGACGCCTCAGATTAAGGCACATCTACATCTCAATACCCGCGTTACGGCCATCAGCCGCCGGCGCATCGACAAAATGAAGGACGCCGGACGTGATAATGCGCCATTCGCACTGCACGTGACCAGCGATGGCCACGAGGACATATTGCTCGCGCGGGCCGTGATCGACGCCTCGGGCACGTGGGCCACGCCCAATCCGATTGGCGCCGATGGTCTGTTCGCACCCGGCGAGCGCGCCAATCAGGACCGAATTTTCTATGGCATTCCCGATGTGCTGGGTACAGAGCAGGTACGCTATGCCAATAAACACGTGGTTGTCGTGGGCAGCGGTCATTCAGCGATTAATGCGATTCTGGAATTGGCAGATCTAAAACAACAGCATCCTGCCACCCAAATCA
>JBBRVA010000798.1:0-4035 GCA_038247295.1 Caldilineales bacterium
CCACTGTCTTACTGTTCCACTGTCTTACTGTTCCACTGTCTTACTGTTCCACTGTCTTACTGTTCCACTGTCTTACTGTTCCACTGTCTTACTGTTCCACTGTCTTACTGTTCCACTGTCTTACTGACTACTGACTCACTGATTACTGATTCACCTTGTCGAGCGAGCGCCGTTTGCCCCCACAAAAAGCTGATCAGGGCATCCAGGTCGGCAAAGTGAATGACTTCGCTGGTCTGGACAGATTGAACAGAGGCGTGCCATAGGGCATACGGGTTGTCTTGCCACAGGCGCAGCAGATAGGATTGGTAGATTGCGATGGATTCTTTCATTGTGTACCTTTGCTTGCTCCTCCTGATTCACAGTATAATGACCAGCATTACCAGATCATTACCAAGCCATTTCCCGTCCCAGCGGGACGCCTGAATTTAGAATATTCGCAATTCATGCATTTTTATGATTGATGAAATCGTGATCGATCTCAAGTCAAGCGTCCCTACGGGACGAGATATTTCAGTTCAGCCAACCCATTCATGAGTAGCTACTCCCTACGTTTTTTTGGCTCCGGCGTTATCATCGATCAAAACGGACAACCAATTCCCATGCGCTCGCGCAAGCAGCTTGGCCTGCTGGCCTATCTGAGCGCCGAGCACCAGCTTGCCCACAGCCGCGAAACACTCATGGCGCTTTTCTGGCCCGATGAATCCAGCGCGGCGGCGCAAAACAATCTGCGCGTTACCCTCTCGCGCCTGCGTGAACTGGCTGGTAGGCTGGCTGCCGGCGTGGCAAATGAGTTGTTCATCGCTAATCGCAGCAGTATCCAGCTGCACCCAACGTGGGTCGCGCGCGCCGATGTGAACCATTTCAATCAACTGCTGGCTGGCACCCGGCAACACGCCCATCGCAGCCGCAGCCAATGTGCGCACTGTCAGCCAGATTTGCAGCAGGCAATCCAACACTATCAGGGTGATTTTCTCGCTGGTTTTGGGTTGGACGACTGCCCGGCCTTTGAGGAATGGCTCTTCATGCAGCGTGAGCGGTTGCACTTGCTGCTCATTGAAGCGTACGGCGATCTGGCTACCTATGCCGAAACCAGCGGCGATTTGAGCGCGGCCCGCCGCTTTGCTCAACATCAAATCGAAATCGACCCCCTGCGCGAACCCGCCTATCGGCAGCAGATGCGTATTCTGATGAAACAGGGCGAACGTAGCCTGGCCTTGGCCACTTTTGAACGGTGTCGCACGGTGCTGCGTGACGAGCTTGGCCTCGATCCCGAAGCGGAGACTCTCGCCCTGCATACCCAAATCCTAAGTTCAGGCATGTCTGGTGGCACGGGGAATAAGCGCGCGCAAGCCGAAGTTGAGGCGTTCTTGGCGGATGCTAGCGTGGTGATTGTGGCACCGCGCACCAATCTGCCGCAACAGTTGACGCCTTTTATTGGGCGCGAGGAGGAGATCGCGCAACTTCATGTTCGGCTTGCCGACCCGGTCTACCGGCTGGTGAGCATCGTCGGACCGGGCGGCATCGGTAAGTCACGGCTGGCGCAACAAGTCGCGGCGCAGCATCTCAATCGCTTTGCCGATGGCGTTTATTTTGTCTCATTGGCGCAGGCACCGACAGTGGCATCGATCCCGGCGGCGATTGTGGAAACGTTAGGGCTGGCGTTTGCTGCCACGCAAAAGAGCCCAGCCGAGCAGTTGTTCGAGATGCTCAGCGCCAGACAGCTCTTGCTGGTGCTGGATAATTTTGAACATCTCATGGATGGGGTTGACCTGCTGGTCGCCCTCTTGCAGCAGGCGCCCAAGGTCGTGCTCATCGTCACCTCGCGCGAGCGACTGAACCTCCAGGCCGAAGATCTCTTTGAGTTGCAAGGTTTACCCACGCCTGTCTGCCTTACGGACGCGGATGCTCCTCGTTTCGCGGCTGTCCGCCTCTTTGCGGATCGGGCGCACCGCCTGGACAAGCACTTCAAACTAACTGCCGAGCAACTCCCGCATGTGGTGCAAATCTGCCAACTGGTCGAGGGTTTTCCACTGGCGATTGAACTGGCCGCTACTTGGATCCGCGACTTAACTTGCCAGGAGATTGTGGCCGAAGTGGCCGCCGGGCTGGATCGGCTGGAAACGACGCTGCGTGATGTGGACCCGCAACATCGCAGCCTGCGTGCGGTTTTCAACGCGTCGTGGCGTTTGCTTTCCGCGGCAGAGCGGTGCATGCTGGCCAAGTTGACGGTCTTTCGCGGTGGCTTCAGCCTAGACGCTGCGCGCGCCATTGCCGAGGCTGCGCCCATATTGTTGGGGGTGCTACGCAACAAATCGCTGTTACGCAGCGCCGGTTCACGGCGTTATGATATGCACGCCTTGGTTCATCAATTTTCGGCGGAGACATTGGCCACGGATGCACCAACAGCCGCGCGTGCGCAGCAGACCCACACTCAATACTTTATGACCTTGCTGGCCGAGCAAGCGCTTGCCCTCGACACGCGTCAGGCACGTGCGGCCAGTGATCGCATTCAGCCCGATTGGGAGAATGTGGTGGCGGCTTGGCAGCAAGCGACCATGCAAGCAGAACTCGATCTGCTGCACAACGCACTCGACGGCCTCGTTTATTTTTGCGATTTGCGTGGCTTATTTCTAGAGGCACAAACGCTGCTGGCGCGCACGCTTGCTCAGTTGCCAAGCGCGCAAAATAGAGACAAAGCGCAACAACTGAATCTGGCCTGGCTAAATTTACAATGCCGGCTGCTCACCGCGCTTGCCTATTTCTCTGGCCGGCGCGGCCTGGACAGCACGCTCGATCTGGCGCAGCAAGCACTTGATCTGGCCTGCCAGATCGAGTGCCAACCAGAGATCATCAGCAACCTAATCATCCAAGCAGCCACGTTCGAGTTGGCCGCTGATTATCCGCAAGGTATCTTGTTGGCCGAAAAGGCGCTGCACATGGCTCAGACCGCTAAGCTCGACCGCCACACGGGCCTCTGCCTGGATCTGCTGGGCAACATTGCCCTCTTAGCGGGTGAATTTGATCGCGCCTATGAACTCTTCCAGCGTGTGCTGGTGATCCACGAGCAGACGGGGCGCTTAGAGCAACGCGGGCGGGCGGCCGTTGGCTATTTGGGGCTGGTGGCGGCAGAACAGGGGCGTTACGATGTGGCGTTGCAATACAACCAACGCTATTTGGAAAGTTGCGAAGCCATGGCCGACCGCCACAACACGGCGCATGCCCAACATTATTTGGCCTATGTATGGCTGCGGCTTGGCTACTTTGCCCGCGCGATTGCGTTCGATATAGAAAGCGCGGCGCGGGCCGGCGTGATGGGTGACCGGGATCTGCGCAGCTTTGCCCTGCATACCCAATCCTGGGCGTATCGCCATCTAGGACAGCTGCCGGAAGCATTGCTTTGTGCAACCGAGGCCGTTGTGCTGGCGCGTGCGCTGGATGCACCACTAACGCTGGCCTTTGCTTTAGCCCACTTGGCCGAAGCACAAATGGAAGCAGCAGCGACAGCGGACGAGTGGGCGCAAGCGGCGGCGAACTTTCAGGAGGCCGCTGTTACCGCACACACCATTGGCAAATTGATTGCGGCGTATGAAGCCGAAATCGGCCTGGCGGAACTGGCCCGCCGCCGCGGCGATATCGTCGCGGCGCGCCAGCAGATTGCGCCCATCTTGCCCCATCTACCCACCGTTGCGGCGGTGGGCTGGGACGAACCGCTGCGCGCTTATGTCGTCTGTACGCAAGTCTTGCGCGCGGCACAAGACCCGGCGGCAGAACAGATCCTCGACCAGGGTCTCCATTTGCTGGATTGCCTCGCCAATAACATTACCGATCGCAACCTGCGGCAGAACTTCCTGCATGTCGTACCCGCCCATTGTAAACTGCGTGCGTTACAGTTTGCCGAGCCCGCTGTTTAGCCGTGAGTAGGATCAGTTTGATCAGGTTGGGGATTCACGAGTCGATCATCGGCGGGTAATCCCCAATATCTAATCCTCAATATCTAATCCCCAATATCTAATCCCCAATATCTAATCCCCAATA
>JBBRVA010000799.1:0-4035 GCA_038247295.1 Caldilineales bacterium
GCCCACGACGAGGGCGTAAGCTGGAACATCTTTCATAACGACGGCGCCAACACCGACGACCGCAAATTCTCCAATTAGAATGCCAGCCTGTACAATTGCGTTCGCTCTGATCGAGGCGCCTTCCTGGATATGTGTCGTTACTAACCAGTGACGTTTATTATAGCCGATATCTATGCCAGGTAGATGAGCGCGTAATGAATATGGCTGGGTCGTCGATAAACGCCTAGGGCCGACAAATCCACCATTGCTTAATGTAACACCCGACCAAATTTTGTTGCCGTGTTTAATCGTAACGTTGTCGCCAATTTTAACTCCGGATTCAATAAAACAGTGATCGCCAATATTACAACAGGCCCCAATTCTAGCACTTTTTACCACCTGCGCAAAGGCCCAAATCTGCGTACCCCGCCCGATGTGGTGCGTCTCGACCAATGACGTAGGATGGATAAAAATGTTATCCATTGAATTACCTCGAATTTCTGCCCCAGCCGATAGATAGAATAATAATTTACTCTCCTTTCTTGACTAAAATACCAACAATTATGTTAGAAAGAATTGTAAAATTGCAACAAAATACTCATTTAGCATAAGCCTAAATTATGTGAAGTGATGTTACAAAGCGCTTACGTTTCTTGTCACTTAGAACTTGTTCCAACCACTAGGGTATAGCATCGATTTTGCTTCCTATCAAGTATAACGAGCGAATATACTTGTGATATACTGGGCTGTGTTTTGCTCTAGGTAGACGTAATCGTCTACATAAGTCTATATGGATTTATTTAAGCTGCTAAGCAGCCTTGCCAATATACTCAATGCAATCTATCGCTCGTCTTTAAAACGTACGCGACAACAATATAAATTTGTTAACTCATAGTGATTAATCAATCAATCGACGCACAGCCATCCGCTCTAATCCCACGCGGTGTTGCTGATTATTTTTGGGCAGAAGCAGAACAACGCCGCTAATTAGAAGCTTTGTTGTTAGAGACTTTTCGGCGTTGGGGCTACGGTGACGTATTGCCATTGTCGAAATGTGGCGTGCGCAGGGTACAACAGTCGCCGTCGCCGTTGATGTCTGTGCGCGCCAGGACAATGAATTGCGGGAGATGGCCCACCAGATTGGCAGCCATTGGGTATTGAGCTGGACGGGCAACGGTTTTGATGTATACGAAAACGATGACCTCTCGCAAACGCTCGCCCATTATCTATCGGCCGCCGAGGCAAAGTTAAAAATCTGGCAACTCAACACCCAAAGGCTATGACAACTTTAAGTGACAGTCCATTATTGATTGCCCTGCCGACAGGACGCATGGCCGAAGAAACATTGGCCTTATTTCAACAGGCAGGTCTTTCAACGCCAAGCGGCAACGCTAGCCGCAAATTAATTTTGCCGAGCGCAGACAATACGTTACGCTATATCATGGCGAAACCGACAGATGTGCCAACCTTTGTAGAATATGGCGCCGCCGACATCGGGATCTGCGGGTTGGATACCTTGCGTGAAGGCGGCTGTAATGTCTATGAGCCACTCTTATTACCAATTGGCCCCTGCCGACTGAGCCTGATCGGTCCGGCTGATCGCTCGGACGTGCCACTGCGCTACGCAAGCCAGCCGCGCGTGGCAACGAAGTATCCTCGCTTGACGATGGAATTCTTTCGCGAGCGGGGCGTCAATGCCGAGATCATTAAACTCAACGGGTCGATCGAGTTGGCACCCCTAGTCGGGCTGGCCGAGCTCATTGTCGATCTGATCGAAACTGGCAATACGATGCGCGCCAACGGGCTGGTCGAATTACGCATCATTATGCACAGCCAAGCCGTGCTGGTTGTAAACCGCGCCGCCCACCGGCTGAAGGCTATAGCCGTTCAACATGTGCTCGGCGCTCTACGTGCCATTCTAACGCCAGCTATGCCAGAGCAGGAGACATAACCTCAATCGGCCGCAGAGCATGGCTACTCCACAGGCTTTATGGGCTAACTTAATGGTATAGGGACTAAGTTGGAGTAGCCGCTTCAATCAACAACTATTATCAACGATCTAGTGGGAATTTATGAGCGATATTATTGAATCTGACCGCATTGTGGGCGTTAAGTTTAGCAAACTCAAGATTTTCGGTGACGAGCGTGGGCGCTTCATGGAAACATTTCGCAAAGATTGGTTTCCAGAACGCACTTGGGAGATCTTTCAGAGCAATCGGAGTGACAGCAAGGCTGGCGTGTTACGTGGCCTGCACTATCATTTTCAGCAAGTAGATTACTGGCATGTGCCGCAGGGGCGTATTCGCGTGGGTTTGGCCGATTTGCGCCGTTCATCGCCCACCTATGGCGCCAGCCAAGTGCTGGAAATCGGCGACCATAATCAGATGGGCGTCTTTATTCCGATTGGGGTGGCACACGGTTTTCTCACCCTCACAGATGCCACCGTCACCTACCTCGTTGATCAATATTATAATGGCAGTGATGAATTTGGTGTGGCCTGGAACGATCCGACACTGGCCCTTGATTGGGGTGTCGTTGATCCAATTCTATCGGCACGCGACCAGCAAAATCCATTGCTGAGCGCCATTGATGCGGCAAAAATGCCCGGCTGACAAGTTAGTCAAATGACAAGATAACTGGAGACGAAGAAACTCGCACCTCGTACCCAGTTAGCAACAATTACTCAGAAAGAAAGCGTAGCTTATGAATAGACAAGTGCGATTTGGTGTGATTGGAGGCAGCGGTGTTTACCAGATGGAAGCGTTGCAAAACGTCGAAGAGGTAAGTCTGGAGACGCCATTTGGCAGTCCATCCGATGCCTACCTTGTTGGCACATTACACGGCCAGCCGGTGGCATTTCTCGCCCGCCATGGACGTGGCCATCGGATCAGCCCTACCCGCCTCAACCAACGGGCGAATATCTATGGCTTCAAGATGTTGGGAGTAGAATATTTGATTGGGGTGAGCGCTTGTGGCAGCTTGCAAGAGCGCTATGCACCTGGCCATATTGTTATCCCCGATCAACTTTTTGACCGTACTTGCCAGCGGGCGCTTAGCTTTTTTGATGATCCAACGGTCGGCACCGATGGTTTAGTGGTGCATGTCAGTGTAGCCGAACCCTTTTGCAGCTTTCTAAACGATATCTGCTATCAAGCGGTCCAGGCGACAGGCAACCCTGTCCACAAGGGTGGCAATTTTGTTACTATCGAGGGACCACGTTTTAGCACCAAAGCCGAAAGTCGGGTCTTCCGCAGTTGGGGTATGGACCTGGTTGGCATGACGACGACACCAGAAGCCCAATTGGCACGCGAAGCAGAAATGAGCTACGCCGTGATGGCGCATGTCACCGACTATGACGTCTGGCATGAGAGCGAAGAGCCGGTAAGCGTAGAGATGGTTGTACGCACCCTGTTGCGCAATGCCGATGTTGCCAAGCTGGCGGTTGCCAATGCCATTCGCCTATTGGCCGATGCCGGCCCTTCACCCCAAAGTGAGGCTTTGCGCGACGCGATTATTACCCATAAAGAGGGTGTGCGTCCAGAGGTTGTCGAGCAGTTGAAATTATTGATCGGACGATATTTGCTTTAAGGCGCTATACCTGCTATAATTTGGAGATATTGTTAAAGCGTAAGTAAACAAAGGAGTATAGAAATATGGCAAAGAAAGGTCCACGCGTGCTCGTTAAAATGCGCAGCACCGAGAGCGCCCACGTGTACATGACGGAAAAAAACCGTCGCAATGATCCAAACCGCATGGAAATGCGCAAATTTGATCCAGTTATGCGCAAGCATGTGGTCTATCGCGAAACCAAGTAATATTGTAGGTGCGAAGCTTAATTAGAGCGCAGGGGCTACTGTCCCTGCGCTTTTCTTTTGATCCACAACTTTCAATTCTGAATTTTTCTTGCAAGCGTCAATTAATTTTGCCAAGCTTGCATGATAGCAATCTAATGCGCACAATCATGTACCTGCCTCTGTCACCTATTCGTCCAGGTGGAACAATGCTACCCCCACAGACGTATAATGACTGTGGACAGTTTGTGGCTATATTGTAGGC
>JBBRVA010000800.1:0-4031 GCA_038247295.1 Caldilineales bacterium
CCGACCACTTCCACCGTAGCCTGGCCTGGTCGCGCCAGCCAATGACCCTGTTCAGCCACAAAGGTGGGCTCTGCGATCAAGCCATAGTGCCACAGATAGGCGGCCATCCCCCCGGTGGCGGAGCCGGTGAACGGGTCTTCGGTGGCGTCGATGTGGCGGGCAAAGGTCTGTCCGGCCGCGGTCGCGCCTTGGCAACAAAAGACGTGCGCACTAAAAAAGTCTGCCTGGCTGCGAAAATGCCGATAGGCCGCTAGGTTAAGATTGATCTTGCGCAACACATCCAGATCGCGTACGGCGATCATCAATTGTGGTGTGCCGGTGCTCACGGTTTGGATTGGGGTGTTAGGCAACAAATCGGCCTGCTCAAGACCCCAGATCGGCAGCACGTCGTCGGCTGCATATTGGGCCAAAAATTGGGGCTTACGTTGGCTCATCACCACGCGCTGTACAACGCCGGCCTGTGCGATCACATCTACCGCAATAGGGCCATCGCGCAACTCCAAGCTAAAGGTTGTCCGGTCGCCTTGCAACTGGAGACGATTGCTTTCGACTAGAGCAAAGAGGGTGGCAATAGTCGGGTGGCCGGCCAGCGGAATCTCCGCCTCGGGCGTAAAGTAGCGGGCGCGCACATCGGCAATCTGCGAGCGCAGCACAAAGGCTGTCTCCGACAGGTTATTTTCGCGCGCAATGGCCTGCATGGTGGCTGCATCCAAATTGTCGGCCTCAAAAATAACCGCGCACGGGTTGCCGCTTAATGGTTTATCGGTAAACGCGTCGACTTGGACAAAGGGATAGGTTGGCACGATGTTCTCCTTGTTACAATGTTCACTATTGTTTGATTAGGACTTACGGCGGCTGAGCTTGTCGAAGCCGCCGTAAGAACACTACCTATATAACTTTTAATCGCACTACCTTACACCAAAGGCGTCCAATCGATCGGCTCTACGCTGCGCAGATCGTTTTGTGCCAGGCCAGTGCGAATTAAGTGGGCCAAGGTTGCCACGCCGTGACGGATTGTCTCTGGTGTCTGGTTGCCAAAACAGAGCCGTAGATGATAGTCGACCCCCGTTTGGGGCAAAAAGACATCGCCAGGCGCAAAGGCCCAGCCGGCTTGCAACGCTTGGCTCTGGAGGTTTTTTAGCCCATGATGGCGCGGCAGGGTGACCCAACAACAGAACCCGCCGGCCGGTTTTGTCCAGGTGACGGTTGGCGGCATATGATGTTGCAATGCACCCAGCAGTGCGTCGCGTCGTTCGCGGTAAATGGGCAAGACACGGCGCAAATGTTTTTGTAGCCCACGCTTGTCGAGAAAGCTGGCCATCGCCCGCTGTAAAAAGGGCGAACCGCACAGATCGGTGGCCCGGCGCATCGAGAGCAAATTTTGGTGAATGGGCGCCGGCGCCACCACATAACCAATTCGGAGCCCTGGCATAAAGATTTTGGCAAAACTGCTCACATGCACCACGACGCTGCTACTATCCAATGCTTTGAGTGGTGGCGGCGGTGGCTGATCATACGCCAATGGCGCATAAATATCATCTTCCACCAGCAAGATACCGGAGCGTTGGGCCAAGGCCAATAATGCCTGACGCCGGGTCAGCGACATACAGCTACCAGTCGGATTTTGGAAGCTGGGAATGGTATAGAAAAAGCGTGGCCGGTGCTGGTGGATGACACGTTCCAACTCATCCAATTGTGGGCCTTCGCCATCAAAGGGTACGCCAACGGCGTGCAGACCCTGCGCTTTGATCGTATGTAACAAACCCAGATAGGTGGGTTGCTCCACTGCTACGCTGTCACCTGGCCGGCAGAGTGTCTGCATCAAAAGCGAAAGCGCCTGGGTGACGCCGGATGTTACCAGAATCTCATCCGGTTGCGCCGCAATGGCGCGCGTCTGGAGTTGTTTGGCCAGTTCGACGCGCAACACCGGATCTCCCTGCGAAGATGTGTACGAAACCAAGTTGATCATCTGGCTGCGTAGACCCAGCAGTGCATCCCAAAACTCGTCGGCAGGGAAGAGGGTGGGGTCTGGTGATGCGCTGGCCAGTGAGCGCGTGCCGACGACTTCGTTGATCTGTAAAATGTCGCTGATCACAGCGTCGGGTGTCAACTGTTGGCTGGAAAAGCGCATTGCTGTGTGCGGTTGCACTTGGTTACTAACAAAGGTGCCACGCCCAATCGTCGATTCGATCCAGCCATTGTCCTGCAATTCATTGTACGCGTTCTGCACCGTCGAACGTGTAATACCTAGTTGCTGCGCCAGCTCACGAATTGTCGGCAAGCGCGTGCCGGCCGGCAGTTGCTGGCTGCTAATCTGATCTTTGATCTGCTCGATCAACTGTTGATAGAGCGCAACGTTGCTGGCGCGCACCAATTGAATTGTCCGCATCACTTTGAATCTACCCTGAGCCAATCCATACTTTGTTTAGTCGACAGAGCGTGGTCAATAGGCTAATTGTACTGGCATTATACACTGACGACAAGGTACAAGTTAGGACAATTTAGTAGGACAATATTTTTCTGGAGTAGTCGAAACGTAGAGGCAGAAGCAGAAGAGCGGGCGCCCTAGTACACTTGGGCGTAAGTAAGACAGTGAATCAGTAGGACAGTAGAACAGTGTTTGTACTGTCTCACTGTCCTACTGATTCACTACTGATTCACCGGAGAATAGTATGGTTATTTCCGCCCAAGTGTACTAGGGTGCCCGCTCTCCGTCAATTTTGATCAAACTGAGGTTTTCAGCGCCAGACGAGGGGTAAAAAGAGACAGCCGCCATCTAGATAGTTGGGAATACCGTCAGCATCATCATCGTCTGCGCGTTCCAGGCGGTCAGGCACGCTATCACAATCACTATCCACCCTTGGATCTGGGGCGAAACCAATCGCAGCCACCGGTTGTGGATCGAGGCCTATGTTTACTGTTAGTGGGTTGCTCGTCGTCAAAGTGTAATGGATGGGAATCGAAGTATCATCCACCGTCACCGTGTAAATTCCCGTTAGTAGATTAGGAAATGTCGCACGCCCTGTCGCATCGGTGGTCGCTACAACCGGTGGCCGGGTAACATGGCTGAGCGTGACAATGGTTGCAGGAAGGCCGCTTTCCATGCTATCAAAGACCCCATTGCCGTCCACATCGGCGTAGACAATGATGGTGAGAGGGTATAAAACGGTCACCTGGGTTTGATCGCTGCTGCTAGCCACCAGTTCGCTCATACTATGTGCTGTCCAAATGAAATCTGTGCTGCCAGATTGGGTGGCGGGCATCGTTATCCCAATATCATAAACCTCACCGGGTAGTAACGTGACGGTCTGTGAATAAACTGTGTGGCCGGTGCTGTCCACCAACTGGTGGCGTTGGAAAGGAACCATCCCTGTATTCGTCACAGCATAGCAGTAAGTGATTTCTGTACCGACCGTTACCGTAATTGCTTGGGTGCCTGGGCAAGCGGCGCCAGCGCTGATCACCGTTGTGCTTAGGTGCAGAGCGGGGGTATGGACAGCGGCCGAATCGGTAATGGTTGCATAAATGCCAGCCTCATCGGTAACATAGCCGGTCCAGGTAACAACATTGACGACGGATTGGGAGATTATCTGGGTTGTAGAAATTGAATAGCGATCCCCGCGCGCCAAAAACAGAGGCAACTGTTTTGCTAAGCTGCCGGATAAGCTGGCTTCCACGTTATGTAAACGGAGCGTGACACGGCTGGGGTTGTAGACAGCGGTGCAATATGTTACCTGCGTGCCCACAGCCACCTCGATCTCACTGGTGGAGGCGCAACTGCTCGGATCTGTGCCCACGGTTTCGGTAATAATTAAGCGCGGGACAAGGACGGTGGCCGTATCTTTGGCCGTGACCGTGATCCCACCGCTGCTGGATGCCGCCCAGGTCATCGTGTTGCGGGTCGTCTGATTGATTGGCAGCGTACGCGTGAAATAGACAGCGGAGGCAGGCAGGGGACCGGGTGGCAGTGGATAGGAAAGGGGCGGAATCGCCGAACGCGTATCGCGTACAAGATGATGGGTAAGCGTTAC
>JBBRVA010000801.1:0-4031 GCA_038247295.1 Caldilineales bacterium
CAATGCTGTCAATAAAGCTGGTATGGCGTTGGAAGAGAGCGTAGAAGTAATTCTGAATCGCTTGAACGTGCCGAGCAAAAGTGACATCGACGCCCTAAGCAAGAAGATCAGCGCGCTGACCCACAAGGTAGGATCACTGGTGGAGCAGCAAAAGCGCGAGTAAATTGTGAAGATGCTAAACGATGAAAGAGGGATTGATGGTAACTATTCAACCTTGCGATAAACGCCTGCCGGGAAAATACTAGGCTGGACTGGGGGTCGGGCGGGTCACATCTGTACACCGATTTGAAAAATCGGTGTACAGATGGCTACTCGCTGCGGCGAACCACCTGCCGGGAAGGCTCGATTCGTTCCGTTCCTGGTCGGGTATACCCTTCCCGGAAGGGGATCTGCCCGATTGAGGTTTGAAGCCACGGGCTTTTTCGTCTATACTGCATTGCGACTGTGTGCATCAATAAGCTGATAGTGGAGGTGCTCTGATGGGACAAGCAACAGTTTTAGAGCGAGAAAGCGTAGATTCGCCGGCAGCTACAATTGCTGCCATCACAGCGCGGCTACATGAGTTGCCGCCTGAACAGCTAGACGATGTCTTGCAGTTTGTGCAATTTCTAGAATTCAAGTTTGGCCTGACCCCCGATGATCCATCTGAGGATGAAGCGTTGTGGGATGCGGTGTTAGCCCATCAGAAATATAAGCAGCAGCACTCAGAGGAAGTACCCGAAATCTATAGTTCTACTCAAGAATTGTTGAAAGCAATAGCCGATCTTTGATGAGTTACAGAGTTAGCATTAGCAAAGATATTCGCGACCAGATTCGAAATCTGCCTAGAAATATCAAGGCGATTGCAAAACAACACATCATTGCTTTAGGTGAAAATCCGCGACCACCCCAAAGCAAAGAACTGATTGGGCATTCGAACTATTATCGCATTTGGCTTACCGCACGTTATAGGCTT
Source organism: Caldilineales bacterium (assembly GCA_038247295.1). Taxonomy (GTDB): domain Bacteria; phylum Chloroflexota; class Anaerolineae; order Caldilineales; family Caldilineaceae; genus JAPLGZ01. The sequence goes on from JBBRVA010000801.1 coordinate 956, forward strand.
GTCTGGCATGTAATCGACGAGGATCAACTTGTTGAGCTTGATTATGTCGGTCCCAAAACACCAGATTTGTACGCCTATTTGGGATTAGGGCGGCAAAACGACTAAATAAAAGGTGGGAAGCGCTTGTGCTTCCCACCTTTTATTCTACCTAATTAATTCAACCCTACGCTATCATCGGCTTGGACTTGCGCTGTGATACGTTTGGGGCTTTCGATGGGGCCTTTTTCTGGAAAGAAGCAGCCCATTTGCGCACCCGTGGCACGCGTAACAGTAATAGCAGCGCAAGAATCGACCCGTAAATGATCGGCCAGAGCAAATCCAACTTGACCAGCCAAACGTAGTGCAACACGGCCAGAACACCGGCGCCGTAGACCAACTGATGCAGACGTTTCCAGTTCCGACCCAGGCGCTTCATCCAACCTTTGGTCGACGTAATCGCCAGCGGCACCAGAATTAGGAAAGCGGCCAGACCCACAATGATGTAGGGCTTTTCTAGCAAGGCATCGGCCAAAATATACTTCAAACTAAAGCCATAATCTAGCCCGACAAAGGTAAGCAGGTGGAGGGCTGCGTAGAGAAACGCATAGAGTCCCAACGACTTGCGCACAGTAAGCACCTGACGAAACCCAAAGACTGTGTTGATCGGTGTACAGGCCAGTGACAACCCCAGGATCATAATCGCCGCTTGGCCAGTCTTGGTCGTAACATAGGCCACCGGGTCGGCGCTCAAATTATCGGTATAGAAATTCCATATTAGAAGCAGGAGCGGGGTAATCGCCCCCAAATTTACGATAATCCAAAGCCAGTGCTTGCGCAGCGTTTGCGGTAGTGTCTGCATTAGTAGTTCTCCCGCAAATCCATCCCGGCGTAAAGCTGGGCTACTTCCTCGCCATAGCCATTAAACATCAGCGTATCGCGGCGACCGATTTCGCCAACGCGGCGCTCGCTCGCCTGCGACCAGCGTGGGTGATCAACCTGAGGGTTGACGTTGGCATAGAAGCCATACTCACTTGGACCGGCATCCATCCAGGTTGAAACCGGCATCGTGTCGACCAGCTCGATTTTGACGATGCCTTTAATGCCCTTGAAGCCATATTTCCACGGCACAATCAGGCGGAACGGCGCACCATTGGCGGCCACAAGCGGCTTGCCATACATGCCAGTGGCAAAGATCGCCAACGGGTTCATTGCCTCATCAATGCGCAGCCCTTCCACATAGGGCCAATTGAGAATTTGGCGCTCCTGGCCGGGCATCTCCTCTGGCCGCATTACGGAAGTGAACTTGACGAATTTTGCCTCGGATTTCGGCTCCACATCTTTGAGTAAATCAGCGATCGTCATGCCCACCCAAGGAATAACCATCGACCACGCTTCGACACAGCGCAGCCGGTAGATGCGTTCTTCCTGATTAAATTGTTTGATCAGATCGTCGATGTCGTAGGTCTTCGGGTTATTAACCAATCCCGTCACTTCCACCTGCCAAGGCCGTGTATTAAAGCCTTGCGAAAGTGGATTCACTCCTTCTTTGTCGGTGGTAAACTCGTAATAGTTGTTATAGTTTGTAATATCTTGATAACTATTGAGCGGATCGCCCAATTCATCTTTATCGGTACTGGCAAAAGGCTCGGCGTTGGCTAATGCGGCGGGCAGAGTAGCCAAGTCGGGCGTGGGGGCGGGGGTGGTATTAGCCGGCGCTGCGCTTGGACCCCCACAAGCGGCCAATGCCAACGCCCCGGCCGCCACTGAACCAGCGCCCACCATAAACGCACGTCGGTTCAGATAAATATGTTCTGGGGTAATTTCGGAAGATCTGATCTTAATCATGTTCTGCCTCCAACCGGTATAACCGGGAATGAATGTCAACCTATGTTTGTACTGCCGTTGTGTTTAGGTTACCCTGGTGGGCTAAATTTTGTATGAAGGAAATATTACAAGAAGATTACAGATACTTCGTCGTCTTGTCTGTGGTATGCTATACTCAAATCAGACAATCAACCATAGGAATTATAGCCTATTTTACCTTGAATTCCACATTAGTGATGACTTTTCCCTATCTTCTCACCCAATTACATCCAGCAACGGTCCATTTTCCGATTGCATTGTTGAGTTTAGCCAGCAGCGCCGGTCTGCTCTATCTGTATTGGCAGGCGCGACCCGCGCTGGTTGTGCTTACCTGGTGGCCGATGTTTTTAGGCTGGCTGGGGGCAACCGTTGCGATCCTGACAGGATTATTGGCGCAAAGTGGCCTGCCGCCCACAGCTCCTTACCGCACAGTCCTCAATTGGCACATTAGCACCGGATTGGCACTGTTTGTTGTCTATGGCGTGTTACTTTACCAACGTTGGGTTTACAATTCGGTGCGCGTGCGCAAAGCGCGCACACGACGGGGGATAGATAGCAGGGAATTACTAGAAGATGCGCGTGCCAAAGGCTGGCTTAGCCTGCTCCTCCTCATCGGCTTGGTGCTGATCGTGGCCAGCGGTTGGAATGGGGGAAAACTAGTCTACGAATGGGGCGTGAATGTAGCGCCGTAACAACGTGGCTTCTGGTGAAGCCACGCTGTCTAAGCCTCCAATTTTGCCAACGCAGATCGCACGGTGGCCAATTCTGCTTCTAACTGATCAATCCGTTTTTGTAGAGCGACACGCGTTTCGCCACTGTCTGGCAAGGTGGCCGCCGACGCTTCCGTGGCCATCTGCCCATCGCCCCGAATCGCCAGCAGATGCACGCCCCAGAGAATGGCGGCGATTACGCTGCGTGCAATATGATCGACTGTTTCAATCGAAAAGAGCGCCGCGTTCGGATCACCCAACACGAGCAAGAGCAAGCGGTAGACGACCTGGGCCAGGTAGAAAAGAATCAACAGCGCGCCAACCAATGCCACCCCATACAGATAAACCCGCCGTGGCCCGGACCCGCGTTCGCGTGCGCCTTCAAGATTGTCTTGACGGGCGACGGTCTGAAATGTACGCCAGTGGATCGACCAGATCGGCGCGCCGACAATCATCAAGCTCAGCCCATTGGCCAACGGTTCGGCCCATTTGCGCCCCCAGTCTCGATTGATCACAAGTAGCCA
>JBBRVA010000802.1:0-4030 GCA_038247295.1 Caldilineales bacterium
GCAATAGACATACGATAGATTCGTAGGTAAAACTAATGACCAAAGCTCCGCTCGATTTAGCCGCCATTCAAACCCACCTGGCCGGCGCTCAGGGTCGCACCTACTGGCGCAGTTTGGAAGAATTGGCTAAAACCGAAGCATTTACCGACTTTTTGCACCGTGAGTTTCCCCGCCAGGCTTCGGAATGGCTGCCTTCGATGAATCGCCGCCACTTCTTACAATTAATGGGCGCATCGCTGGCACTGGGAGGTTTGACGGCTTGTGCTAGCCCACAAGAAAAGATTGTGCCCTATGTGCAAGCGCCTGAAATGACTGTGCCTGGGCAAGCGCTCTTTTTTGCCACGGCGATGAGTCTGGGGGGCTACGCCCTGGGTCTGTTGGCGCAGAGTCAGTTGAATCGCCCAACCAAACTGGAAGGCAATCCCGACCATCCCGCCAGTTTGGGTGCAACGGATGCCTTGGCGCAAGCGTCGATTTTGACCCTCTACGACCCGGATCGGGCCACGACGATTACACGCGATGGTGCGGCCAGCGATTGGGCGACATTTCTGACGGAACTGCGCGCCCAACTAGAACAAGCACGTACGGGCGGCGGGGCCGGCTTACGCATCTTGACCGAGACGGTCACCTCACCGACGCTTTTTAGCCAGTTGCAGGCGATTTTAACTGAGTTTCCCAATGCCGCCTGGCACCAATATGAGCCGCTGAACCGCGACAACGTCTACGCCGGCGCGCAACTGGCTTTTGGGGCAGCGGCCGAGCCAATCTACCACTTTGAGCTGGCCGACGTGATCGTGAGCTTGGATGCCGATTTCCTCTTTGCTGCGCCGGGGCGCGTGCGTTATGCGCGTGATTTTGCTGACGGGCGCCGAGTCGACGCACCAGAAGGGCGCAACCGCAATCGGCTCTACGTCGTGGAAAGCACGCCAACCATCACCGGCGCGGCAGCCGATCATCGCTTGCCCTTGCTCGCGGGCCAAGTCGAAAATTTTGCGCGCACCCTCGCCCAGGCGCTGGGTCTGACGGTTGTGCCGGGCACCGCAAGCGACGCGATTCCCGCCAATTGGATCAGCGCGCTGGTGGGCGAGCTGCAAGCGCAACCAGGAGCGAGCCTTGTATTGGCCGGCGATCATCAGCCGCCTGTGGTACATGCCCTGGCGCACGCCATTAACGAAATGTTGGGCAATGTCGGGAAGACGGTGATTTACAGCGCGCCAGTGGTGGCAAACCCGGTTAACCAAACCGAGTCACTGCGCGCCTTGGTCGATGCGATGAACGCCGGCGAGGTGGAAACACTCCTGATCCTGGGTGCAAACCCCGTCTTCCAGGCGCCCGTGGATCTCAACTTTGCCAGTGCGTTGGCCCAGGTCAATTTCCGCGTCCAGCTTGGGCTCTATGCCGACGAGACCGCCGCCCAATGCCAATGGCAAATTCCCGAATCGCACTATCTGGAAGCATGGAGTGATGGGCGCGCCTACGACGGCAGCATCACAATCCAGCAACCCTTGATTGAACCGCTCTACGCCAGCCACTCCGCACACGAACTCTTGGACGCCTTGTTGAGCGAAGAAGTGCGCTCGGACCACGATATCGTACAGGCATATTGGACCGCGCAACAGGGTGAGGATGGGTTTGCGGCCTTCTGGCAGACCGCGCTCCACGATGGCCTGCTTGCCGACACGGCGCTGCCGGCCAAGGCGGTGACGGTGCAGCCTGCCCTAAGCGAGCAAGCAGCCACACCAGCAACGGGTGAGGGATTAGAGATCAATTTCCGGCCGGACCCCACGCTGTGGGATGGCCGTTTTGCCAATAACGGCTGGCTACAGGAATTGCCCAAGCCATTGACCAAGCTGACCTGGGAAAATGCCGCCTTGATCAACCCATTAACCGCGGCAACGTTGGCATTGACGGATGGCGATCTGGTCGAACTCGGCTACGGGGGGCAGACTGTGCAAGCCCCGGTTTTGCTGATGCCCGGCCACGCCGAGGGCGCGGTCACAGTCTATCTCGGCTATGGACGCACGCACGCCGGACGGGTGGGCAATGGGGTGGGCTTTAACGCCTATGCGTTGCGCACCGCCGCCGCGCCCGGCTTTGGTTCCGGATTAAACATCCGCAAACTGGGCGCTGGCCACACCTTTGCCATTACGCAAAATCATCATAACATGGAAGGGCGCAACCTGATTCGGGTGGGCACGGTCAGCGAGTTTGACGCTGATCCCGAGTTTGTACGTGAAATGGATCCGCACAACCCGGAAATTTCGCTTTACCCGAAGGTGGAATATCCCGACAACGCCTGGGGCATGGCGATTGATCTGACCGGCTGTATCGGCTGCAACGCCTGTGTGACGGCCTGCCAGGCAGAAAATAACATTCCGATTGTGGGCAAAGAAGAAGTGGCCAAAGGGCGCGAGATGCACTGGATCCGCCTGGACAGCTACTATGAAGGTGACCTGATCGACCTGGCCACCCACCACCAGCCGGTGATGTGTATGCATTGTGAAAACGCGCCGTGCGAGGTGGTTTGCCCGGTAGCCGCCACCATGCATGATCACGAGGGGCTCAATACGATGGTCTACAACCGCTGTATTGGCACCCGCTACTGTTCGAACAACTGTCCCTACAAAGTGCGGCGCTTTAATTTCTTGGAGTATGCCGACTATGAAGACGAGAGTCTCAAACTTCAACGCAACCCGAACGTAACCGTACGCGCCCGCGGTGTGATGGAAAAGTGTACCTACTGCGTCCAACGGATCAGCGCGGCGCGCATCACCGCCAAGATCGAAGGCCGCCCGATCGCCGACGGTGAGGTCGTCACCGCCTGCCAAGCCGCCTGTCCCACGCAGGCGATTATTTTCGGCAACATCAACGATCCAGAAAGTCAAGTGGCAAAACGCAAGGCGTCACCGCTCAACTACGGCATGTTGACCGAGTTAAACACCCATCCGCGCACCACGTATCTGGCGAAATTGCGCAATCCAAATCCAGAACTTGGGGAAGGATGAAGGGATGACAGGGTGACAAGATGACGCCGACCTTAGGTCGGATGATGACAGGATGACATAGTGAGTCCCTATGTCATCCTGTCATCCCCTCATCTTGTCATCCCTTCATCCTGTCATCTTGTCATGAAGGTAAATCTATGCAAAAATCAGAACCACTGATCGGGCCAGGCCATAGCTTTCGCTCGATCACCGAAAAAATCGTCGGCGCGGTTTTAACCAGGATTGTACCCAAATCTTGGTATGTGGGGCTGGCCGTAGGCTTTATCCTGCTGATGATCTTCCTCTACGCGGTGGGCACGCTCTTTATGGTTGGCGTAGGCATTTGGGGCATCAATCAACCAGTGGGCTGGGGCTTCGACATTACCAATCTGGTCTGGTGGATTGGCATTGGCCATGCCGGCACGCTGATCTCGGCAATCCTCTTTCTCTTTCGCCAAGAGTGGCGCACCTCGATCAATCGTTTTGCCGAAGCGATGACCCTGTTTGCCGTTGCCTGCGCCCTTTTATTTCCGGTGTTGCATCTGGGGCGTCCCTGGCTGGCCTATTGGATCTTCCCCTACCCCAATACTTTTGATTTGTGGCCGCAGTTCCGCAGCCCGTTGGTGTGGGACGCCTTTGCGATTGGCACCTATGCTACCGTCTCGCTGATGTTTTGGTTTATCGGTCTGATTCCCGATCTAGCCACGATGCGCGATCAAACAGAAAATCGCTGGCTGCGCTATTTGTATGGCGTGCTGGCCTTGGGTTGGCGCGGGGCTGCCCATCATTGGCAACGCTACGACACCGCCTATATGCTGCTCGCCGCGCTGGCGACGCCGCTGGTGGTTTCGGTCCACTCGGTGGTAAGTTTTGACTTTGCCGTCGGCGTCATTCCCGGCTGGCACTCGACTGTTTTTCCGCCTTACTTCGTGGCCGGTGCGATCTTTTCTGGCTTTGCAATGGTGATGACGCTGCTAATTCCGCTGCGCAAGATTTATCATTTTGAAGATTTTATTACCATGCAGCATTTAGACAATATGGCCAAA
>JBBRVA010000803.1:0-4014 GCA_038247295.1 Caldilineales bacterium
ATTGATCAATGCCTTGGGCAGCCAACCACGCCACCGCTTCGGCCAGAATTACCAGCACATCATCCAGCTCGTCGGTCTGCGCCGGATCGATTGTCAGTAAGCCTACTGTCGAATGGATGGTCATCATCGATCACTTGCTGAGGGCGTGTTTGAAAATTCTCTCCTGTTCCGAAGTGTCTAGGGAGCACGCCTCGTGCGGCTTGGCTCCCTAGACACTTCGGAACGCTGCGCTTGATACACATAGGCCACGATGGATCGTGGCCGTACAAGCTCTGGTGCCATAGCCGGAACCTTAGGCGGTTAGGCGACTGCGCGATAATCACCCAACCACTTGACCCACGGCAGATCATGCGTTACGACGCTGTACAGCCGCCGATCGGCTGTCCAAAGTTCACAGCCAGCCCATTCGGCCAGCGCCAGATAGAAAGCATCGTAGGCGGTCGGGCGTTTGAATTGTTGCGCCAACGCCCAAGCGCGTTCGGCAAGCTGCGGCGGATGCAACAAGCGAATCGGTTGAGTGCGCAGCGATTGAAAGGCAAACTCCCCGGCCGCGCGGCTGATCACGCCCCGGTGAATATTATTGTTGATGACAGATGTCGTTTCAAAGACCCAATGATAGGGTGCAATAATGTCGGCCGTTTGATTGATCCAAAACTGCCAAAGCGCTTGGGCTTGAGCACTATCTGCTTCATCCAGCACCATCTTAATACCAATACTTGCATCAACGCAGACCTGAAAGCTCATGATCCCGCTCCTCGCGCAGTTGGTTTAGTAATTCTGTCGAGTCGGGCATAGGAACTCCATTCCGCTCTATAGCAATGCGTTTACGCGAAGCGGTTGCCATTTCCAAAGCAGCCATGCCTTGGGCGCGCCGAGCTTCTTTGTCATCCTCCAGTGCTTCCAAGCGCGCTAAATCTTCGATGCTGACCAACGCCATCATCGGCTTGCCACGGCGTTCCACCAACACCCGTTTGTGCGTATAGGCTACTTGCGCCATCAATTCCGAAAAGTTTTTGCGTGCCTCGGCAACGGTTACTGTATCGATCTTTACTGGGTCCATCTTTCCTGTGTCCATCGTCTCCTCCTGGATCAAATAGGTTTGTGATAGACATATTGTACAAGATGTACATCAACCAGCCAACTATTTGATCGCGCCCAGCGTTAAACCGGCTACCAGGCGGCGCTGCACCAGCAAGGTGAGGATCACAATTGGCACAGTGCGGCACCAACCGCGGCTATCGGTTGACCGTGAGCAGACCAGAAAAGATGAGAATTGCAATTAGGACACCCCAAACTGCATAGCCGCTGGCAATCGCGGCTGGTAAGCCCCAGCCGGTGCGCACCACCAGCCAGACCACCAGCAACCAGAGAAAGGTGGCAATCAATCCTACAATCAGGGAGCGAACAAAATTCGTAATTGCCAGCGTACCTTCGGGAACACCGCCAAAGGTGATCCAGAGGGTTAAGGGCAAGTTGATCGGCATCGTGCCAAAGATCACGGCCAGCGTGCGCGAGCGATCGCGCAGGTAGGCAACCATCAGAATAATCAGAATCGAGACAACCACAGGTAAAGAACGCGCTAAACTCATAGGTAAAGGGCCTTTATGATAGGGACTGAGCAAGCGCAATCTGTTCCTCGCGCAAGCGTTCTGCAATCCACAACTTGATCTGCGCCAGCACGTTAAAATACTACAACGGATTCAGAAAGGAACGGATTTGTCACGCGACAAGCGATGTTTACGATTCAAAACAAACCATTTCTGCTAACGAATCTTCAAATCCGTTCCTTTCTGAATCCGTTGTAGTATCTGGCGTTGCGCCTATCCCTTAACTGCCCCCGCCATTACGCTGCGGATGAAGAGCTTGCGCAGGGCAAAATAGAGCAGCAACAAGGGCAAGATTGAGACAAAAACACCCGTATAATAATTTGAAAGTTAGTTGAATAGGTGCCACCGTAGGCAGCGATCAAGGGGAGCCGTTGTGCTCACAGTTGTCATGCATGGATTCCTAAAATACTCCACCAGATTCAGAAAACAACGGATTTGTTCATTGCGTAACCCAAGCGGTTGTTTTCTGAATCTGGTGTCGTGTTTCTAACTGTGCTGTAACAAAATCAAAGCCAGCGGCAACACCACGCCGACCAGTGGATAAAACAGGATCCGTTCTACACCACCCAGAAATGGATATTCTTTGGCCGTAAAGACACCGATGGCGACTAATATCACTACCCCAGCCCGCGTAAGATCCGAAGAGAGCATGCCAACATCACCCAGCCCCCAGATGAGGGCGGCGATCCCTATCAGTTTTAACACCAAGAAGGCGATGAATAATGCCTCTAAGCCGACACCGATCGTTTTGGGGAAACGGATGGGGGGCGTTAACCCTTGCACCACTTCGCGGGCCGTCGCTGTGGTCGTTGTAATGCGAATGGTGACCTCGATGACCCAGAGAATGGCCGCAATGCCCAGCAGAACGATACCAATCGTAATCATTGGCTGGCTGTCACGCTGGAGCAACCACGCGAGGGCGCCAAAACCAACAAATAGAATGATCACACCGGCGGCGGCCAACAAATTGACCCACCGGTAGCGTGCGCCATATTGATGAATGGCGGTGTACAAAGGCACGACGGTGGCATGTTCGAATGGATTTGCCGCAAACGCCGCCCAGCCAATCAGGCCAATGCCGACCAAGAGCAGAATTCCTATCTCTTGAAAATGACCGATATACTGCATTGCATAACTCCTTTTTATAATTTTCTTTTTATGAAAAGGGCGCTCTTGCCGGCATCAAAAGCGTCACTTTCATACACGAAACCGATGGGGAAACAAAATTTTCACTTTGGGTTTTCATCCATTCGCAATACAACACAAGCTAATACGGCAACCGTCGCTGCAAGCGCTGCAAAGAGAGTGCCACAACGACAAGCGGCAGAAATGTCTCTAATGTTAGCACCAGCCCCAACGCCAGGCGCGATGATCTGAATGCATAATTAAAGAAAATAACTGAAAGCAGACGGGCCTCGTTGTTACTGCTCAACGCGCCCAACGGAATCAATTCTTCAAAAACGCCGAATGAACCAATCATACAGAAGATGGTAGTAATAATAAACGATGGCATCATTTGCGGAAAATAGACGCGCCATAAGCGTTGCCAATAAGATGCGCCATCCACCGTCGCAGCCTCGATCGTCCTGTGGGGAATGCCCAACAGGCCCGACAAAAAGAGTGCCACGTTAAAGCCGGCATATTTCCAGCCAATCAGATTTCTCACGCCAAGCCGCAAAGGTCGCAAAGTTTTCTTTTATCCCGAACAGCGGTTAATTTTCTTTGCGCCTTTGCGGCTTTGTGTGAGCCACCGCTTTTATTGATCTTCTACCCAGGAGCCACCCGCTAAAAACCCGCCATCGATGACCACGGTTTGGCCGGTCATATAGGTTGACGCGGTCGAAGCCAGCAAAAGTAGTGCGCCGACCAATTCGTCCGGTTGGCCGGGCCGGCGCTGTGGGATGCGGCTACGCAACCATTCGGCCTTGTATGGATCCGCCCAAACAGGCTGTGAAAGCGGTGTTGCCATGAAACCAGGCGCGATCGCGTTGACTTGGATGTTGTCCTTGGCCCACTCCACCGCCATCACGCGCGTCAGTTGGGTGACGGCGCCCTTGGTCAACCCATAGACAGAAACGCTACCTAAGCCAAAAAAACTGTTGATTGAACTGATATTAATCATCTTGCCGCCGCCCTGTGCCTGCATGACAGGGTGTGCAGCCTGACAAAGAAAGTAGATGCTGCGCAAATTGACAGCGCTGATCAGCTCAAAATCGGCGGTCGTCACTGCGTCAATCGGCTTGCGCCGGTTGGTGGCCGCGCAGTTGACCAGAATGTCCAGCCGGCCTAGCGCGACGTGCGCATCGGCAATCAACTGGCGACACGCCGCCACTTCGCCCAAATTGGCCGTCAATGGGACGGCGCGTCTCCCGGCGGCTTCAACCAAACGAATGGACTCGGTTAGTTG
>JBBRVA010000804.1:0-4004 GCA_038247295.1 Caldilineales bacterium
ACGCGATAGCCAGCCTCCAACAGGCGCGGGACCAACCGGCCACCGACATAACCGGTCGTACCGGTCACTAAGATTAGTTTTGAATGGGGATTACTCATGGCGCTTCCTTGCCCACAAAAGTTTGTGGCGCAGCTTGTTACTGAATCGAATTTTCAGGAAAAGCATAGCATACAGACCGAGGTTTGTCTGTAATTTGCGCAGGTTTTGTAAGGATTTATAAAAAATATGGGGGTTAGATTTCGGAGCTATGCGGTTGCGCCTGGGAGCGCCGGCAGGATGCCGGCGCTCCCAGCACGTAGCTCGTAAGAGCCTAGAGATTGGCAGAACTCGCTGACGCTCTATTCTCAGTCATATCGGGTCAGTGTATATTCTGTATGGCCGCCTTGACACGCGCCGGTGTGAACGGAATTTGGCGCAAACGAACGCCAATCGCGTCAAAAATCGCGTTGGCAATGGCGGCTGGGGTTGGGTTTTGCGTGGCTTCACCACTGCCCAAGAAAGGCAACTCGGGCCGGTTTAAGAGTACGGTTTCGATCAGGGGCGCGCCGCTAAAGCGTAAGATCGGGTAGCTCTCCCAGTCGTGGCTGGTAACGCCATTGGGATCAAACAGCACTTCTTCCAGCAGCGTCCAACTGGCCGCCTGGATAAAACCACCCTCCAACTGATTGCTCAGCCCGTCCGGGTTGACCACTTGCCCCGCATCGGCGGCGATCAGCGCGCGCTCCAAGTGGATCTGGCCACTCTCTGCATCAACCGTTACGTCAACCACAGCCACACTGGATCGCCTGTGTTTCGATAAAGGCTTCTTGCAGCCCATGCCGCGCGTCGGCGCGCCCCAATCCCTCCACGGTCGTGATCGCAACCCCCTGGGCTTGCTTAACCGGCAGATGGCAAGAAGGCACATCAGCGCCGTCGATCAGCACTTTGCAAGCGCCACATTGTTCCGAGCCGCAACCGTATTTCGGCCCTTTAAGACCCAAATCGTTGCGCAGAATGTAGAGCAGCGGCGTCGCTGGATCGACCGTCAATTGGTGGACCGCGCCATTGACGGTGAGGGTGATTGGTTCGGCGTGCTTGTCGGTTTGAATCATAGGAATTCCTTAGAAGCTGTCTAAAAAGGGCGGATCGAGGACTTTGTAGGTGCGGTTACAAACCGCACGCTCTTGGGTAACCCCAGACTTGTGCGGTTGCAAACCGCACCTACGAATCCTTTTCAGACAGTCTCTTACCGATCCTGCACTGATCCATCAAATCCGATTGGTGTATCGAGCACCTTGTCTTTTACGGGGTGCGCCAATGCCGCTTCATTGAGGACAATGCCGAGACCCGGTCCGGTGGGTACGGTCAGATAGCCCGCTTTGAGTTCTAGCGGCGTCATCAGCAGATCACTTTTGGGCGGGTGCGATTCACCAGTGTACTCTTGCAGGGCAAAATTGGGGATCGCCGCATCCAGTTGGATGCAAGCCGCCGTGCTGATCGGGCTGAGCGGGTTGTGCGGGATCACCTTGACATGGTGCGCCTCGGCCAGGGCCGCCACCTTTTTACAGCCAGTCAGCCCGCCACACAGACAGGCGTCGGGCCGCACATAGGCCGCACCCTTGGCTTCGAGCAACTGCTGGAATTCGTAGATCGTGGTAAAACGCTCACCCGTGGCAATCGGGATGTTGCACTGCGCTTGGACATCGGCCATGCGCGCCGGGCTGTCCGGCAACATCGGGTCTTCGTAGAAATAGGGGTGAAACTGCTCCAAGCGGCGGCCCAACCAAATCGACTCGGCTGGGTTCATTTGGCGGTGGATCTCAACACACAGATCGACGGCGTTGCCCACGGCTTCGCGCACCGCACCCACGCGGCGCACCGCTTCGTCTGCCCACTCGGCATAAGATTTGTGCAGATGAAAATCGGGCGGGAAAGGTGAAAAGCGCACAGCGGTAAAACCGGCCTGGGCGGTGGCAATCGCGTCGGCCACCAGATCATCGATGGTGACGCCGTTGACGTGCATATAACAACGCACCCGTTCACGCGTCATGCCGCCCATCAGTTCGTAGATTGGCACATCCAGGCGCTTGCCCTTGATGTCCCACAGCGCAATATCAATCGCCGACAACGCACCTTGCACAACAGAGCCCATAAAGTGCGACGAACGATAGAGCCACTGATAGTGATGCTCGATGCGCGATGGATCCTGGCCGATCAGATAGGGTGTCATCACTTCCAGCATGGTTTTTGTCGGGCGCTGCCAGCCATGCACACCGCCTTCGCCCAACCCAATCGTGCCGTCCTCACAATAGATTTTCAAGAGCAGCCAGCGATCCCACAAGATCGGTTCGACTTTTTCAATTTTTGTCGGTTTCATCTCTCACTCCCCCGTTGGTGTTTGATCTCCCAGATTTGAATGCTGGGGATATTGTCCAACGTTTTGCGCACGAATGCAAGTGGGTTTTGCGCGGGAAAGGCGGTTCTCAACGCAACCACTCATCAAGATGCTGCGCCACAAATTCATCGTCGTGCAGATGGGGGTAAGCCCGATAGACCCGCTCAATCTCTTCAAGCTGACCAGGCGAGAGGCTTTCGTTGGGGTTGAGACACCAATGGCCCTGCATCAACCCTTGGCGGCGCAACACCTCGTGGAGGCCAGCGATACAGCCGTGGAAATTGTGGGCAGGGTCAAAAAAGGCAGCGTTGGCGTCGGTCACCTGCACGCCATAGGCCAACCAGTGGGCATAATCAAGCTCACCCGTGCGGCGCTGGCACTGGATCGTTGTCAGCATCTCCACCACGCGTTGCGTCCAGACCGCCCAATGACCAAGCAAACCACCGACAAGCCGCAACGGTGTGGGCGCGGGTGGACAGTCAAAATCCGTAATCAGATCGGCCACAATGTTATCGTCATTGCCGGTGTAGAGGGCAATCTCGCCGCCGCGGCCGGCATCGGCGACAGCGCGCACGACATCGAGCGTGCGGTAGCGATCAAAGGGGGCGATCTTGATTGCCACCACGTTGGGCAGCTCGGCAAAGCGCCGCCAGAAGTTGTAGCTGAGGACGCGTCCGCCTACCGCCGGCTGCAAGTAAAAGCCAAAGAGCGGGATCACTTCCGCCACCCGCCGGCAATGGTCGAGTAATTCGTCGTCGGTCTCTGTTTTTAAAGCGGCAACGCTCAGCAATCCAGCATGGTAGCCATAATCCACTGCCAATGCGGCTTCGCGCAATGCCTGCTCCGTGCGCCCAATCACGCCGGCCACTTTGATAAAAGGGCGCGGGTTGGCGCGCAGCGCTTCGTCGATGGTCTGGCTGGCCAATTCTAAAACCGGAGCCAGCAGCCCCACCTTGGGATCATGGATCTCGAACTGGGTGGTGTGGACACCCACCGCCAGCCCGCCCACCCCAGCCGCGCAATAGTAACGGGTCAGCGCGCGCTGATAACGTTCATCCAACTGGCGGGTGGCGGTCACCGCTAAAGGGTGAGCAGGGATGACCACGCCAGCGTGCAAATGTTGAGCCATTTCACCCTGTAAAATTGGCATCAAAACCTCCCATCGCGGGCTTCAAAATGGGTCGGTTTGTTGAGCATCGTGCCGCCGGCATTCACCCAGGCGGCGGTCCACTCGATGATCTGATGCAGCGAGACGCGTGGATAGCCAAAGCGGCGCTGGGCTTGCGCGGCGTTGTTCAACAGCGCGGTCGGGGCTTCGCTGCCCGTCAGGCGCGCTGGCACGCCAAAAATATCGCCAAAACGCTCGGCCACGCCGCGCACAGACACCGTCTCCGGGCCGGTGACATTGAGCACAAATGGCGGCGACGAACAATGATTCAGCAGCGCCAGGGCCTGGGCATTGGCATCTCCCTGCCAGATGACATTGGCCGCCCCCATACTCAAATCGACCGGTTGATTATTTTTCACCTTGAGCGCGATGTCCAGGATCACCCCGTAGCGCAGATCAATCGCGTAATTGAGGCGCATGATCGCACAGCGCAATCCCTGTGTGAGCGAAAAATGCTCAAAG
>JBBRVA010000805.1:0-4003 GCA_038247295.1 Caldilineales bacterium
GATTTTGAGAATCGCAACGTCGTCATTCCCAAACGCCGGGTACATATCGCTAAATAGTGCGGTCATCACTTCAACCACTTTTAGATAGAGGAGTGATAGCGTCATTTTGTCATCCTGTCGATTGCAGGTGTTTTCTCATCCCGCTTTATGCTGCACAAATTCTGCCAATGCATTGACTGATCTGAAGTGCCTGGGCACCATGTCGTTCATGCCAAACTCAACCTGATACTGCTGCTCAAGATAGGTGATTAAGCCCATCACGAAGAGAGAATCAATCGTGCCTGAGTCGATCAGGTCGTAGTCATCATCAAATTTTTCTGGAGCTCGACCAGCAAAACGTTCGCTGATAATGTAGTTGTGTAAAGATTGCTGTATTTTCATAGTTGTTTTTGTTTGTTAAGGAAGAGGTAATTTTTCTGCGTTGCGAATCCTTTTTCCGCTTGCCGTGTAAGTTAACTGTTCAACCCACTGGAACCGACTGGGAATTTTGTGGCTAGCCAGATATTGTTTGCAGTAAGCTCTTAACTCGTTTTCATCTGGCGCGGCCTTTCCTGCTTCCATGACGAGATGCGCCACCGCTGCTTCCCCCCATTGTCTTTCCTGGACACCAAACACACAGGCGGCATGAATGGCGCAATGGTTCTCTAACACGGACTCCACCTCATCGGGAAAGAATTTCATGCCCCCGACACTAATCATTTCTTTGATGCGACCCACAATATAAAGAAATCCATCCCTATCTAGCTGGCCCAAGTCGCCGGTTCTAAACCAACCATCATTTTGTTGGAGGATCGCTTCACGCGATTTCCAGGGGGAATAATACGCATCTAACATCCCCTTGCCCCTGACAGTGATTTCCCCTCGCTGTTCTCCTGGCAGGCAGTCCAGTCGCAACTCGTAGGCAGGCAATACTTGGCCGACAGAGCCTTGTTTTTCTTTGGCCTGGCTCACATTAATTGCGGGCAAGCCCAGTTCAATGATGCCATATGTTTCATTGAGGGTACGCCCAAAGCGCGCATAGAAGGCATCGGCGATTTCGGCACGCAAGGCGGTGGTGGTGACGATGGCGAGCCGCAGTTCAGCGGGTAAACATGCCCCGGTATCATCCTGAATCATCATGTTGTAATGGGTTGGGGAGCCATAGATCAACGTCGCCTGGTGGCGCGCCGCCGCGGTGAGCAGCGTGACGCCGAAGCTATTTCTGGGTAAGATGATGCTGGCGCCAAACGTGAGATAGGCCACAATCGAAACGGCAAAGTGATAATCCATCGACAACAGCCACAGAATGCGGTCAGTTGCATCGATCTGCAAGGTCTGATTGGCGGCCTGAATCCGCGCATAGATTGATTCGTGTGATAGAACCACGCCCTTCGCATCGCCCGTTGTGCCCGATGTAAAGCGGATAAATGCCGCGTTGACTTCAGCCAACTGGGGCGGTGCTTCACAGATGGCCTCAACCCTGGCAAAGACCGCGCGCGGTGTGATGCATAAGGCATCTGGTTGGATCGACGCGCGAATTTGATCCAATAAATCTACACTGGATAGTACCCCATCCATCTGAATGAATTGGAAGATCTGTTGTTTTTCCGGGGCCGTCAACTCGCGTGGCAGCGGTGTTACACAGCCGCCGCAGGCCCATATCGCATAGACAAAGGCCACATAATCACGTCCACTCGGATAATGTAGCCCAATATTGCTGCTACTGTTAACCCCTGCATCCTTGAGGTGCTTGGCTAGCGCTTGCACCTCGGCACGAAATTCAGCATAGCTGATCTTGTCTTCTGCGCCTGGCCCCAGGATGAGCGGATGATGAGGTTGTTGTTCTGCCTTTTGAAAAAAGCATTCTGCCAAATTTAGTTTCACCTGGAACTCCCAAGAATATTTTTGCCTACTGCTTCCCCCATTGCCCAGCAAGTGCCAACAACACGGGCCGATGCTTGGGCACGCGGCTCTGCGGAGAGGCATTTTCCAGCTGCCCACAGGTTTGTGAAACCGGCAACCTTTAGACTACGCAACGGAATTTCATAATAATGGCCTTCGGGCAGGTATTCAAGGCTGATCCCTTTTTGAGGATGCCAATGTTCAATGGGCCAACAGGCTCGACAGGCGACATCCGCAAATTGTTTGCCCGCTTTGATATCCGTTTCTGTCAGGCAATATTGCCCTTTGATTCGCCCCGCATCACGGGTGCCTAGCTGACCCCACCGACTGATGAATGTCCCCGTAAAACCGGGTAATGCGCAAAGAAATTCCAACAACCGTTCTGCGACAACCCGCATGTGGCCTGCGTCATAATCCGCTGGGACGACGCTAAATTTGGCATAGGCCTCGTCTGGGTAGACCCCCGTATCGAGCCACACGGCTGCGCATTCTGGCGGCAGTTCCGCGCGATCAACCGCCTTACGGATTTGCCTTGATAGCGCTACGCCTTTTGGAAATTGGAGAGCATCGGGCGTAAGGCCACGCAGCTGCAGAATGTAGCCGCCTAAAGCCACGCCATCGGCGACCAATTCTCGATCAATATGCCGGATGATATTGGCATTGCCTGTCGTATCAACCAGCGCGTGCGGACGTAAAGTGCGAGTTGTACCGTTACAACTGATAGTAACCTGTTCGATGCGCCCGTCATTGATGGCAAGTTGGGTGACATTTGCTCCATAACAGACGTCAATGGTCGGCGTTGTTTTGATCCAGTCTGTAATCACCTGCGCGTAAACCGCCGGGTCGACATTTAGCACCCAGGTTTTACCGATGCGCCGTTTTTGTGTATGTGAACAGGCCTGGCCTAAGCGGTCGGTAAGCGCTACGGGCAGACCGGCATTGAGAAAATTGCCTTGATCATCAAATAATCCACCGATGGTGTGGATCAGTGATTGGGCCAGCGTGCCGCCTAGTTCGGCTGTTTTTTCCAATAACACGACGTGTGCGCCTTCTGCTGCAGCAGACAGCGCACAGCTTAAGCCTGCTGCACCTGCGCCTACAACAACGATTTCGGTTGGCTTGTTAAACAAGGAATGAAACTCCTCGGTTACGTAAGACAATGGCCGTTATCCGACAGTGACTATTATGCAACGGTCGTTTATCCAACGGTCGCTGGCGGATCGAGTTGATAGATGTTGTATGCGTATATGGACTTAAAACCAAAACGTTTCGCCCAGAATGCCGACTGTTCGTTGCTATGGCCAGTGGCCATCGCGATGCCCATGTCGCGCAGCACTTGTAGGCGAGCGGCAATCAGCGATTGGAAAATGCCACGTGCTTGGAAGGCTGGGAGAATGCAGTCGCCGGTAAAATGAGCAGAATTTTCTTTAATTATCATGGCTGCGCAACCAACCGCCGCCCCCTCGTAGCGACCGATGAACAGACGCATGCGTGGCGCAGATCCCGTGCTCAATTGATGGTAGCGCCGATGCCTGAATGCCTCTTCGTCGGCGGGGAGACTATAGCACGAAACCATGATGTTGATGTACGCTTCGTAAGCTTCCGTTGATTCAGGATCGATCTGTTCAATTTCTACTCCATCGACTACTTCGAGCGCCAAGGCGGTGCTGCCCAGGAATGCCTGAATGACCGATTGCGTTGCGCCGCGCGCACGGAGCCGCTCACCAAGGTCTCCCGGTTGTGTCCAAGGATAGACACACCAGGTGAGTGGGAGCCCAAGCCTGTGATACTCCGCGACTATGGCGTCGATCTCTCCATCCGGATCCCGTTCGTTGAGGTTCGAGAAGAGCACCTCATTGGAAGCAGGCCAGGAAGACGAAGGGGTGAGCGTTCGATACCAACCATCCTCATCTATCACAATGGTGTTGTCGCGCAAGCGCTGCGGGCCAATCGGCGCGTTCAGCACGATCTCAAACTCACTCGGCGCGCTCATTTGGGCACTGGCTGGGTGCCCGTCGCAAGCCACCCGGCTCGGTATTTGCGATGTTGGCAGACTCAACTCTGCATCCTCCCCAATCGATCTGGGCTTGCTCGTGCGCCGTCGAACACATTCCTTCGTTCC
>JBBRVA010000806.1:0-3985 GCA_038247295.1 Caldilineales bacterium
AGGAAAATTTGCGCTAGGGCTACATCGTTGCGTTGTTATGGCAATTATGCATCTTCTTTGTAACCGATCTCTGCCCAGATTTTCCGTGTATATTCCAATGCGCCCGGTGCCGGCTCGATGTCGCCCACAATCGAAGCGGGCGGCTGGCCGGGGCCGGCATCCTCTGGCCAGGGTGACCAATGATCGTTTTCGACAATTTTGCGCGCCGCCTCATCGCGGAAATCGGGCACGGCGAAGGGACGACCCTCTTCCAGCGCGCTCTTCCAGGCCAGGATGCCAACGCTGCTCATGGCGACGCCACGGTAAACGTTGAGATAGGGCTGTTCACCGCTGCGGATGGCGTTGGCAAAGTGGAAGCTTGTCCAGAAGTCACCACCGCCGTGGCCAGCCTTGCGCGCTAGCTCACCATGTTCGGGCCAATCGGGCACATAGGTGCGTTCAACAGGCGTATCCGCCGGACAATCCCATTCATCGTGCCAGACGCGCACCTGGCCGGGGCCATAGTAGCCGGGACCGCGCGTAATTTCCATCGCGCCATGCGTCCCGTGGACGCGATACCAGTTGCTGTGGCCAGGCAATCCTACACCCAAAATACGAAAGACGGCACCATTATCCATACGACACAAAATCACCGAACCGGGATCACTGTGGCGCGCCAGCTTGGCCGTCAATTCGGGCACAGCAATCGACAGTGCGTTGATCGAAAGCGGCATCGTATCCGTAATACACATCAGTGGGGCCAGGGCATGCGTGCAATAATAAGTGGAGGGTAACCAGTTACGCCAGTGGTTGCGCCCTGGCGAGATCCGCAAAACCGCATCCGGCGCCATTGGATGGTTATATTCGCCCTCGGCATAGGTGACACGGCCAATCTCACCTGTGCGATAAAGGCGTGCCATCTCCTGGTTGAATGCCGTGAAGGGATAGTTTTCGGCAAACATGTAGATTTTGCCCGTCTCTTCTACGGCGCGACACAAGGCGACGCCTTCGGCCAGCGTTTTGTTGGCCGCGGTTTCGCTCATCACATGTTTGCCGGCGCGCAGCGCCTTGATCGCAAACGGCGCGTGCTGATGAAAATAGTTGGCCAGGATCACGGCGTCCATGTCATGTTCTAGGAACTTATCGTAATCGGTATAGGTAGCCACGCCATATTGGCGACCCATTTCGGCCAGGCGCTCCTGCCAAACGTCACAAACGGCGACCAACTCCATGCCAACCGTAGCGGTTGCGCTGCGCGCAAAGCTCTGCCCACGGCCGACCCCAATAATGCCCACGCGAATCTTTTTGTTCATAGGATCTGTCTCTGTCGCTTGAAGTTATCAATGCTAGTTGTAAACACGGATTGGAAAAACACGGATAAAAATCAATGTAAATCCGTGTTTTTCCAATCCGTGTTTACAATTCAATGAATCTCAATGCCTGCTGTGGCTGCCATGCGATGCACATTGCGGGCGGCCAACGCATACCCTTTGTGTGGTGCATTCGCGAATAGTTTCTGATCCTCCAAACTTAAGTCATGCGGTAGTTTGTCATCCGGTGCGTGCTCCAGCAGCATATAGCCATCTGGGTGCAGTGCATGCCAGCGCTGCAACGCGGTGGTAAGCTCCAATTCCCCTTCACCGGGCAAGGTTTCATCCAGGTGCAGCGCAAAGCCGTTGCCAACTTTGATATCCTTACAGTGCGCCACAGGGCAGACCGCCCCCATCACATCAAAAATGTGATTGATGCGATCTGTGCTATGATATACTTGCTGCAAACTTTGGAAATGGTTAACATAATCCATAACAATGCGAATGCGGTCCGAACCGACGGCCTGCACAATCTGCGCATTCGTCTCCGGTGAGTCCATAATTGTCAGCGCGTAAGTCTCAATCACAATGGTCTGCCCAACCGCTTCAGCCTTATCGGCAACCCGGCGCAGTGTTTCCACCAAACGCTCCATACAAATCGGTTCGTGATTTTTGCGCGAGGGTGCGTAGGATCCAGCAGGGTTAAGACTACCAGGGCGGATGAGGGCAACAGCGGCGCCTGCTTCGTTCGCCACTTCTAGGCCGCGATCGATAATTTGTACAATCCGGTCGCGCACGGCAGGGTCTGGGTCAAAGAGACATTCTTTGTAGTTGATCCCCATCTGTACCAGACTCATACCGGCATCCGCATAAACCTTTTTTACTTTCCGACAAGTATCGGTTGTCACATCAAATAGAATATCAGCACCGGCATGAAAACAGGCGCCGGTGAGTTTGAGCGCCTGAATCGCTTGTAGATTTTCTACTGTAATCGTCCGAAAGTCTGCTGGCAACATGCCAACAACACCGAGTCTCATGAGTCGCTCCTTTGCGTTGCTGATATTAGAAAAAGGGAACAAAATTCGCTTGCACCTCATTGTATGATAGAAGCCGATTTCGGTAAACTGGCAAAATTTATTGTTTGCAGATATAAGGGGAGAGATTTTGTGCAACTCTTTTTAGACCAAAGCAATGGTTCTGCGCCTTCACCCAAGCGCGCGCCACTTTTGCGCTATGGGTTTACCTTGATTACGATATCACTTGCGCTACTGCTAACTTTGGGGGTGCCTGCCATCCGTAGTGGAACCCCATTTGTTTTTTTCTTTTTGGCCGTAGCGCTAAGTGCTTGGTATGGAGGGCTGCGCGCCGGTCTTTTTAGCATCGTATTGGGTATCTTCAGCGTCAATTTTTGGGTCTTTCCCCCGTCTGCTGCTTTGTCAACTACCCTTGCGCAAGCTATCCAAACGGTCGTATTTCTTGCCGTCGCTGGGGTAATTGTCTGGCTTGTTTTCGTATTTCAACAAACGCAAAACAGGCTCTATGTGGAGCGACTGGCGTTACACCTGACGTTGGCCAGCATCGGTGACGCCGTAATCGTCACCGA
Source organism: Caldilineales bacterium (assembly GCA_038247295.1). GTDB lineage: Bacteria > Chloroflexota > Anaerolineae > Caldilineales > Caldilineaceae > JAPLGZ01. The sequence goes on from JBBRVA010000806.1 coordinate 2,893, forward strand.
TCTGAGCGAAAAAGTCAGTTGGATGAATGCCGTGGCGGCCTCGGTCACGGGGTGGTCTGCTGCGGAAGCCGTTGGTCACTCCTTGACTGAGGTTTTTCCGATCATCAATGAACAAACTCGCGCCCCCGTTGAAAATCCGGTCCGCCGCGTGTTAGAAGAAGGCAAGATCGTTGGCTTGGCCAACCACACAGTATTGCTGGCAAAAGATGGCGTAGCGCGCCCAATTGAGGACAGCGCCGCGCCGATTCGCGACAAAGGTGGCAACCTGAGCGGCGTTGTCCTCGTCTTTCGCGATGTTACCGCACGTCGGCAGGCCGAGCTAGCAACGGCGCGCCTGGCGCAGCAGGTGCAGCAAGAAGAGGAGCGACTGGCCGGGCTGATCGCCAATGTGCCCGGCGTTGTGTGGGAAGCCTGGGGTCAACCGGATGATCAGGCACAACGGATCGATTTTGTCAGCGATTATGTGGAAAGTCTGCTTGGCTACAGCAAGGCCGAATGGTTGGCCGTACCCAACTTTTGGCTCTCGATTGTGCATCCCGACGATAAAGCGGCCGCGGCACGTAAAGCGGCGGCCGCTTTTAACAGTGGCGAAGGCGGCGTGAACCAGTTTCGCTGGCTCACCAAGGATGGGCAGGCATTGTATTGTGAAGCCGTTGCCTCTGTGATCAAAGATGCTGCTGGCCAACCACTGGGTATGCGTGGCATTACCTTCGATCGAACTGCGCACAAGCAAGCAGAAGAAGTCTTAGTCCGCTATCAACTACTCTCCGAGCGGGCACGCGATATTATTCTCTATATTGGTCAAGATGCGCGGATTATTGAAGCCAACGGGGCGGCGGTTGCTGCCTATGGCTACGACCGGGCAACGCTCCTGACTATGCACGTCTACGATCTGCGCGACCCGGCCACGGTCGTGGCGGTGGCCACGCAGATGGCGCAAGCGGATACGGGCGGCATCCTTTTTGAGACCAGCCACCGCCGTAAAGATGGCACTACTTTTCCGGTTGAAGTCAGCTCGATTGGCGCCGATATCAGCGGTGAGCGCGTGCTGCTGAGCATTATCCGTGATATTACCGAACGTAAACAGGCCGAG
>JBBRVA010000807.1:0-3983 GCA_038247295.1 Caldilineales bacterium
ACGCCAACCACGACACCTATCCCTACGGCGACAGGGACACCTGCGCTACCCCAGATCACAATGCAAATCGATGCGCAGCCGGATAGTATCCAAAACTTTAATTTTAGCGGCGGATTAGGCAAGTTCACGTTAGACGATGCCAACCCAGCGGACAATGATGTTTACAGCAGCAGCAAGACGTTTACTGTAGCAGCGGGCACTTACACCGTCAACGCGCAGATCCCCAGCACTTGGTATCTGACCGCAATCAATTGCAACCCAGTGGCCAACACCGCGGTTGATCTGACTGGGCGTAAGGCTACGCTGACCGTGACAGCTGGCACAAACATAGCCTGCACCTTTGTTGAGCAACGCGGGGTAACGATTCAGACGCGCAAATACAACGATACGAACCACAGCGGCGCCCGTAATAACGGCGAAGCCTATCTAGCAGGCTGGACGTTGACAGTCTACAACGGTCAAGCACAGGCGGTCAATGCTCAGGTGACAAACAATCTAGGCAAGGCTAACTTTAATTATTTACTGCCCGGGCCGTGGAACGTATGTGAAACATTGACTGGTGGATGGGCCAACAGCCAGCCCGGCGTCATACACGCTACGCTGGGTCAACCCTGTTACACGGTAAACCTGACACCAGGGCAAATTGCCACGGCATGGTTTGGCAATTACAGCACCGGTGGTGGCAACACCATTGGGCCAGCCGCAACCAGTGAAGGTGTGGTGATCTCTAACGGTCCAGACGTGGCCACTGACGATGCGGGGTACGACGATACGCCCTTCGTAGATGAAGACCTCAACCGTCCAGAGCCGGATGTGAGTGTCTTTTTGCCGTTGGTGACGGGGGAGTAGACAGGGAAACAAGGAAACAGATACATGTTACCTGTTTACCTGTTTACCTGTTTACTCAACTTGATTAATTTACCCGAATATCTGCATCTTACGCGCGCGCAATTGCCATTTTTACCGCCACATCGATCGCCGCCAACATGCTCTCTTCGCTGGCCCGCCCCGTGCCGGCAATGTCGAAGGCGGTGCCATGATCGACCGAGGTGCGGATGATGGGCAGCCCGATGCTCACGTTGACTCCGCTGTCGAAGGCGAGCAACTTCATCGGGATGTGGCCCTGGTCGTGATACATGGCGACGACAATATCGAATTCGCCTTTGACGGCGCGCAAAAAAACCGTGTCGCCTGGCAGTGGGTCAGAAATATTGAAGCCACGCGCCCGCGCATTGGCGATAGCCGGTACAACTTCACGCGCCTCTTCATCACCAAACAGGCCGCCTTCGCTGGCATGCGGATTAAGGCCAGCCACGGCGATACGCGGCTCGGCAATGCCCAGGGCGCGACAGGAATGATAGGCCAAATCGATCACTTCTTCCACCCGCTGGCGCGTCACGCGGCGGATCGCCTCTTGCAGCGCGACATGCGTACTAACGTGGACAACGCGCAGCTTGGGTCCCGTCAACAACATACTAACTTTGGTGGCTCCCGTGCGCTCGGTCAGTAACTCGGTGTGACCAGCGAAGTGGAAACCAGCCAGGTTCATCGCCGCTTTGTTCAGCGGCGCCGTGACCACGGCATCCACCTTACCTTCCATTGCCAGGTCACAGGCGCGGAAGACATATTCCACCGCCGCGCGTCCGGCGGCTGGCCCCACTTTGCCCGGCGGAATCGAGGCGGGATCGGCATTGGTTAAGTCGAGCAATGTGATCAGGCCCGGCTGATAGCGCCCAGCTTCTGGTTCGGCAACAAGATCGTAACCTAAAGCGGGGTTGCCAACCCAGGGCAGCGCTCGGTCCAAAATGCGCCGGTCACCAATCACAAGTGGGCGACAGTGGGTATAAATATCGGCATGGGTCAAGGCTTTGAGAATCACTTCGGGGCCGATGCCGGCAGGGTCACCCAAGGTAATAGCAAGCAGAGGTCGGTTCATGGCTCCATCCTTAATTTAGATCGCACGCCATCTTTCTACGGCGTTGAAAATCCCAAATTTCTTCGTTTATATTGATAGAACGCGCTTCATTCGTCAATCAGGCGTAGCCTTCCAGCACAGCAAACGCGGCGGGCTGTGGATCAATGACGGGCACGCGAGCCTTATTCTACCATCGACCGACCCTCTATTCTACTATCAACAAGGCACAGCGCGTGGCTTACATTTTTGGTTTTTGTTCGACATGATAGAATCAACGATAAAACAACGCTACAATCGCATAATGATTTAGAAGCATTAAACGCAAAACGCTACAGTTGCAAAGCACTTGTTCCTCAGCAACCGGTCTGGGATGGGAGGATTATCATGAGTGGACTTACGTTTCGTCTGTTTGGCTCGCTTGAGGTCACTCGCCACGGTTTCGACGGCGCGGCGTTGTGTATGCGGCCTGGCGCGCAGGCTTTATTGGCGTACTTACTTCTCAATCGCCATCGTCATCATCGCCGCGAAGCATTGGCCGATCTCTTCTGGGGGGATCATGACAGCACGAGCGCCAAACGGTGTTTAAGCACGACACTCTGGCGTTTACGTTGCGAGTTGGATAGCACGCACGCAACGCCAACCCCCTATGTCACGATCACCACAAATGGGGAAATCGGCTTCAATCTGCACAGTGACTTTTGGTTAGATGTGGCCACCTTTGAAGAAAAAGCGCGGCAAGGCTTGCGCCAACCACCTTCCGCCATGAACACAAGCGAAGCTGATGCGCTAGAAGCGGCGACGCACCTTTATCTGGGCGATCTGCTAGAGGGCATCGACGCCGATTGGGCGCTGATCGAGCGTGAACGAATGCGCATGCTCTATCTAAAAAGCCTCACCCAGCTGATGGAATATTATCAGCACCAGCGCGTCTACGAAAAGAGCCTGGACTGCGGACAAAAAATTCTAGCGATGGACCCGTTGCGCGAAGATGTACACCGGGTGATGATCCAGCTTTATGTCGACAACGGACAACGCACCCTAGCCATGCGCCAATACGACCTGTGCCGTTCTGTATTGGCAGTCGAGCTAAATATTCCGCCCATGCCAGAAACCGAGGCGCTCTACACGCAAATTAGCGCGCCAACCGATCTTTGTTCGCGCCCAGCGCCCAAAGTGCAAGCCAATCATCCCCAGCCGCACACAAAACCGCCCGCGGGTGAAACGCCCTCCTTCAGTGAGACACTTAATCCAGACCAAACGCTTCAGCAACTACATATAGCGTTGCAAAGCCTGGATATTCTGCGCCGCGCACTCGAGCAGCTCATGAAACAGATCATTGAGCGCAATTAATGCAAAACGGTGACGCCACGGTGATGAGTTGGTGATAAGGCGGTGACGCCCCTATGGTAAAAAGCTACTAGCGGCTAGTACACTTGGGCGGAAATAACCATACTATTCTCCGGTGAATCAGTAGTGAATCAGTAGTGAATCAGTAGGACAGTGAGACAGTACAAACACTGTCCTACTGTCCTACTGTCCTACTGTCCTACTGATTCACTGTCTTACTTACGCCCAAGTGTACTAGTAGCTTTTTTTATTAGCCAGATACCAACCCGCCAATCTAGCGTTAGAGTAGTCATCAGCCACACCCAACTTGATTGCTCGGCAAAGTTGCGAGAAATGCGAATGAATTCTTTTGAGGACAGCCATTCATTCATTGTGCGGATCTGGCGTGAACCGCGCGCCACAGCGGATGCCAAAGCCGACTGTCGCGGGTTCGTTGAACAGGTGGCCACGCAGGAGTATCGCTACTTTCGGACATTAGACGAATTGACAGCTTTCATCGCGCTGCACCTCACTTGTCCAGAGATGCTCGGTTCGCCCAAGCCCACGCGCCACGAGGGCTGGTGGTCTACCCTGTTCCGGTGCCTGTGGCAACGGTGGCAAAGCCGGTAAAGCAGCTTGTACGCTTCACTTCGTGATTTTTCGGATCAGGAAACCGCAACCGTCGCGCATAAACCCTTGGGGTTTGGCACACCGAATTTGCTCGGAGCCGTCCAATCTAAAC
>JBBRVA010000808.1:0-3977 GCA_038247295.1 Caldilineales bacterium
TGTCTTACTGACCCACTGTCTTACTGACCTACTGTCTCACTGACTGACACCCAGCTGTACTCGTGTATCCGCCTATCCCCTTGCCGACAACTCGCCGATCGGCACAATCATATGTCATTTGCAAAAGCGTCCTCGATCAAGTATAGTGTTGCCAGTTGTGCCCAATGACCATCTTCCAGTGACCCATGAGCAACGGAGTTCTATGTCTTTAATTACCATTATTGGGCGCGGGCACGGCGGCACCCGCGCCATGTCGCATACCTTGTCGGCCAGCAATGTCTATATGGGCGAACCGCTTAATCAATCGGGTGATCTGCTGCCACCCCAAGCGATGTACGAAGCCTGTCGCATTATGGCCAGGCATGTGCGTTGGCTGGGTGGGTTACAGTGGGATTTTAGCGCGCTGCATAGCATGGCGATTCCACATGAATTCACCGCGCTGATTGAACGTTACTTAACCACCGTGCTCAACAGCCCCGCCGAGCACAGAGGCTGGAAGATCCCTGAAACGACGCTCGTTTTCCCCTGGATTGTGCGCATGTTTCCCGACATCAAATATATTCACTGGGTGCGCAACCCGCGCGACAACATCCTTGCCCGCCATCTGACCGATGACCTGGCCGACTTTGGTATCGAGTATCCACCTAGTGACGACGAACGGTTGCGCCGCGCCATCTCCTGGCAATACCAATATGAGATTGTCAAAGCAACACCCAAGCCCCAACATTGGATGCGCGTGCGTTTTGAAGATTTTGTGCTCCAGCAGGATGCAACGTTGGCCCATTTAGAAGCTTATCTGACCATCCCATTGGCGCGGATTCCAGTGCGCGCCGAAACCGTCGGGCGCTATTCGGCCGATGACGGTGTCAGCTATTATGATTTTCTAGCGCCGGGCATGCAAGAGTACGGTTACGCAATTCCCAGCGTTGGTGCGTCCGCTATCGGACAAGCATCCTTTACGTTACCAACCACCCAACCCCAATCTGGAGGAGAGAAAACGATCATGGCCGAAAGCCAGACAAAAACCAGCAAAAGCGCACGGAGAACACGAAGCGCCGGGCGCAAACCCAACATTGTGCTGATGGCGATCGATTCGATCAGCGCTAGCCATATGAGCAGCTACGGCTATCCGCACTTGACCACACCGCACCTCGATCGCTTTGCCACGCAGGGCGCGCTCTTTGAGAACACATTTAGCGCCCATGTGCCCACCACCAGCGCCTATTCGTCGATGCTCACCGGGCGCGATGTCTTTGGCACCCAGGTTGTAGCGTTGCGCCACAAAGGCCCGCTGCGCCCAGAGGTCAAGACGCTGCCAGAAGTGTTGCGCGAAGCCGGCTATGACACCACGTGCGTCGGTTTTAGCGGCAACCCCGCCTCGCGCGGATTTGATCGCTATCTGAATTTTGCCAACTGGGGCAGTTGGAACGAAGGCCGCAGCCCCAAGGCGCAGAATCTAAACGAAGTTGCGATTCCCGAGCTGAATCGGCTCGTGAAGCAAAAACAGCCCTTCTTCCTCTTCTTGCGCCACATGGACCCGCATTCGCCCTATCTGCCGCCCGCGCCGTATGAGCGCATGTTTTATCACGGCAACGAGACCGATAAGCGCAACAAGAGCATGGAGCCGGTGATGAGTTTCAAGCCCTTCCGCGATTATTTTGCCAGTTGGATGCCACCCGGCATCACCGACAAGGCGTATATTGACGCTCAGTATGATGGCGCGGTTGCCTATATGGATGCCTGTATCCAGACGATTTTTAATGCGTTGGAAACGCACGGCATCTTGGACGAAACAATTGTCGTGATCAACGGTGACCACGGCGAAACGCTCTACGAACACGAATGCTGGTACGATCATCATGGCATGTACGACAATGTGCTGCATGTGCCGCTGATCATTCGTTATCCAGGCAAGGTGCCGGCGGGCAAACGGGTTAAGGGCTACAACCAACACAAAGATCTGATGCCCACGATTCTGGAACTGGCCGAAATCGAGCCGCAAGGCGTCGAATTTGATGGGCGCAGCCTGTTGCCGATGGTGCGCGGCGAAGTCACTTCGCACGAGAGCGAAATCTATATTACCGAGTGTACCTGGATGCGCAAACATGGCTGGCGCACCCCGCAATGGAAATTGATGGTCGCACTGGAGCCGGATTTTCACTTCAAGCCGCCGGTCGAACTCTACGATCTGATCGCAGATCCAGAGGAAAACAACAATATCGCAGACAGCAATCCGGATCTGGTGGCCACGTTGCGCGGCCGCATGGAAGCATGGATCGCCAAACGTACCCAAGAGACTGGTCTGCCCAATCCGATCGAGAACCAAGGCGACTGGCACGGCCACGAGGGCGTCGGTGCCTTCAAAACATCGCAACAGGCTTATGATACCATGCACATTGGTGATCCAGCCCAGGCGGCCCGGCTACAGGCAAAGTCACGCGACTAATCGGGGTATATCTCAAACTGGATCAACTCCGCTCATATAGAGCCAATAAATCTGCCCTATTCTCAGAATATAATGGATATCTGCCTGCAATCAACAATTGACAAATAGTGATATAATTTGGTGTAGGGTATGAAGCGATTCGCATCAACAATTATGCATGGATCATTCCATTTATCGAGTCAGATGAGGAAATTTTCCTCAAAACAATCTTCCCTAGCCGAAAGCTGACTAAGCAGTATATCGTGAGGTCATGATGCGCAATATCCAATTAGATCCAGAAGAACAAGCTCTGCTCGAATCTGTTGAAAATGGCGAATGGCAGCCTGTACCAGACATGCAAACGGAAATTCAGCGCTACCAGCGTTATGCAACCGCGGTGCAAAATGAACAAGAGGTGACAATTCGCCTGCCCCAAGTTGATCTTCTCCATATCCAACAGAAAGCGAGTGAAGCCGGTGTACCCTATCAAATTTTTATCGTTCAAATGCTGCACCACTATCTAGCCAATCAAAAGTTAGTTCAACAACAGGCATCACCGAACGCCTAACCCGCGCCTCTCTACATTTGGGTAAAAACTGGATTTCTGATCTAAGGTGCAGAACCAGTTTTTATCCAAGCGTCGTCTATTTTCTCCAACGGTAGTTTTGGTTGCTATCATTTAGTCCACTTTATATTACTTGTGCCAATCCAGAAAGGAAGCCCAAATGGATACTTCAATGTCAATGGACGAAGTCCTTCGTTCGCTTGACGTTACGGAGCAAACGCTCTCCCCCCAGCAGCGCGACGAATTAGATAAAAATGGCTTCACCGTTTTTCATAACGTGATCGATCCTGCCTGGTTAGAGGAGTTACGTGCGGCCTTTGAAGCAATTACGGCAGCCGAGGGAGATGCAGCGGGCAAAGAAGTGGGCCAGATGGTCGGTGTACGCCGGCTGGCGGATCTGGTCAATAAGGGCCCAGTCTTTGACCGGATCTACGTCAATCCGTTCGTGCTGGCAGCGGCACGCCATGTGATCGGTCGCCCGTTCAAGCTTCATTCGCTCAATGGTCATGATCCCCTACCTGGATATGGTCAGCAGTCGCTGCACCCGGATTGGGGCGAAGCGCGCCGCGATCTCAACGTTTTCAGCGTGATGAATTCTTTGTGGATCTTGGACGATTTTGCGGCCGAAAACGGCGCCACCCGCATTGTGCCGGGGAGTCAGCGCTGGCCGGGGAGCCCCAAAGAGCAGCTTGGCGACCCCAAATTGCCGCACCCACAGGAAATTAATATTACAGCGCCAGCTGGCTCGGTGGCGGTATTTAATGGTCACGCCTGGCACGGCAGCACGAACAACCAAACCCAACACATGCGCCGGGTCTATCACTGTGCCTTTATCGCCCGCAAATATGCGCAACAGACCAATCAACAACAATTCTTGCGCCCCGAAACTGCCCAAAGACTTACCCCAAGTGCCCGCTACATTTTAGATGTTTGATAAACACGGACATCAAGGCAAACTAATACGACAACCGCCGCTTGAAGAGAAAA
>JBBRVA010000809.1:0-3974 GCA_038247295.1 Caldilineales bacterium
CAGACATCAGTGGGTTCTGGCGTCAAAGAGTGGCTTGGCTGTTGATGAAGCCGTACGTGTACTGGATGTAACACTGTCCGCCCTGAACGCCGACTATGCGACCTTCAGGAATCAAGGGCGCATCAACGCGCCTGATGTCGTGTTGGTGCCGGAGGATGGGATCTATCTGTGGTCGCAGGCGGAGCGCGGCAAGTTGGGGGGACAAACCAAGATTCCGCACATCGACCCGACCGCGGACTCGTCGATGATTCAAAGCCTCATCAGATTTAGCGCCCAGCTATGAGACGCGCCCGTTATGTCAAATCAGGCAAATATTTGTCATAGCATTGCAAACCACCCAATGAGGTCTATACTAACTACTTTGTTGCTACCGTGAATTTGGGAGGATACGATGATATTATATGTGATGCGGCACGCCGAAGCGGTTGAGGGAAGCAATACTTTGCAGGATGAATGGCGCTATCTCACCGAAAAGGGAAGGTCGGCGGCGGTGAAAATGAGTTCGGCGATTGCCAAGTACGGCCCGAAAACGCGGCTTACGATCACGAGCCCCCTGACCCGTGCGGTACAAACGGCCGAGATCGCCGCTGAAAAGGCGTGTCGGAAAAATGTGGTTGTCGCCAGTGAACTTCTTTTGCCGGGAGCTGACATCGATGGACTGGTGGCGTATCTGAAAGGGTGTGATGATGACGGGCGTGTCATGCTGGTGGGGCACGAACCGCAGCTCGGTTCGCTGGTTGCGACCTTGCTTGGCCACGATGCTGCTGCGATTTCGCTGAAAAAGGGTGCCTGCGTGGCTCTGGAGTTTGACCCGGACAAAAATGGCAAACCGGCCGGTTTTCTCTGGTATCTGACCCCCGGCAAGAAGCGGGTTATGTCGCTCAAAAAGGCCTTTCCCCAAAAATAACTGCTTTTAGTGTTACACAATCCCCACGATTATCGTCAGATCAGGCAGCCATGCCGATCGCTCTGTTTTGTATGGTTGTCTGACCAGCCCAATGACGATGTTAAATCGCCCACTTAGCAACCACTCAGACGTTCTCCACCAAACCGTAACAATCTCTTTGCCCACTTGTAACCCGGTAACCCGCAGAATAAGTGTAGAATCCAGACAGCAATCAATCTGCTGATTTGGCCATCTCTGCCTTGATTCCGAAGGAGGTTTATGCCGTATGCCACCCCCCAGCAAACTCTTTTCCGCACCGTTTAACAATCTCTCTCCGGCAAGGATTGTGCTGTTGTATTTGTCTGTCGGGATAGGCTGGATTTTGTTCTCCGACAAAGCTGCAGCCTTGTTGGTAAAGGATCTGCACGAGTTTAAACAAGTTACAATTTTCAAGGGGATTCTCTTTGTCATCGCAACCGCCGCTCTGCTTTATCTGTTGATCCGCTATTACTCCCGGCAACTCCGCTCCTCTCAGGAAACCTTTCACCTGGCCGAGCGGGAGATAAAGAAACTGGCCAATTACGACCGGGAGACCGGCCTCCCCAACCACAACCTGCTGCTGGACCGGCTGAATCAGGTCATCGCGTTCAATAGCCGCAAGAGTAAAAATACGGCTGTAATTTATATCAGCCTGACCGGCTTCAAGGCTGTAGTCGATGCGCGTGGGCATAGCGGCGGCTGCGAGGCGGTCTGCGGCATTGCAGAGCGGCTGGTAGCTTCGTTACGTGAGTATGATACGGTCGCCCGCATTCATCGCGATGAATTCGTGCTTGTGCTTGGTGGGACCGTTCTGGACGGTGATGTCGCCAAGATCCTGAACAAGCTGCAGGCTGTTTTCTCCGAGCCGCTCCGGCTCGGTACGGAAGAGGCGATAATTCCCGCCTGTTTCGGTGTCGCCTGCTTTCCTGCCGACGGTGTGACGAGTGAACTGCTTCTGCAAAATGCTCATATTGCGATGAATCAGGCGCTATCAATTGGCCTAAGATTGTTGCCTTCAACGCGGCACGAGATAAACCAAAGCTTTCAGGAAAGTCAGGATAATTAGTGCACAGAATATATCGAACGGTTTCTGGCGTAATTATGATAATTACGCTCGGTGCCTGCGCCACACCCGAGCCAAAGCCTGTTCCGAGCGAACCGTTGGTGAGCGCCCCCCGGCCCGAGCCGGAACGTATCAAGTCGCAACCGCTCAAGCACCTGGTCGGTCGTACGCTCAAACCGATTCCGGACAGGGCGCTGGAGGTGCGCGCCAAGTGCGGTTTCCGAAATCTATCCGGCGGCAGAGGTTTGCTGGATTTGCAGGTGACAAAAGCCGAGGTCAAGCGTTTTATCGCCGAGGTGAACATCCCTAAACAGGGCCTGTGCCGCTTCGACTTGAAAAATTTTCAGCAGACTGCCTTGGTGCCGAATGTCGTGTTGACCGATGCGGCTAGCGGCTGCGTGGTGCGCATGTGGGAGCAGGATAAAACCGTTACGGTCGCTTTCAACGCCTGCCAGTCAATGTGTGGTGGCGACGCTTTCAGTTATTTGTGGCCGATTGTGGTTGATACCCGAAATGGCCGTTGTTCTTGACCAGTGAGTAAAACGCGATGAAACAATGGGAAGTCGTAATCGGTATCGAGACACATGCACAACTCGCAACCCACTCGAAGATTTTTTCCGGAAGCTCGATTGCTTTCGGTGCTCAACCGAATGTTCAGGCCAATGCGGTTGATATCGCTTTACCCGGCGTATTGCCGGTGTTGAACAAGGGTGCCGTCGAATGCGCCATTCGCTTCGGGCTGGCGGTTGGCGGACAAATCGCACAGAAATCGGTCTTTGCGCGCAAGAATTACTTCTATCCCGATCTACCCAAGGGCTATCAGATCAGCCAGTACGAGCTGCCGGTGGTGCTGGGTGGCCAACTTACGATTCAGTGGGGTCAGGGTGACCGCCTCACGGAAAAGACCATCAAGCTGACGCGCGCCCACCTTGAGGAAGACGCCGGCAAGTCCCTGCATGAAGATTTTCACGGCAAGACGGGCATCGACCTCAATCGTGCCGGAACACCGCTGCTCGAAATCGTTAGCGAACCCGACATGCGCTCCTCTGCCGAAGCGGTGGCTTATGCCAAGACTTTGCATGCGCTGGTCCGCTGGATCGGTATCTGCGACGGCAATATGCAGGAAGGTTCATTCCGTTGCGACGCCAACGTCTCGGTTCGTCCGCTCGGGAAAAACGAATTGGGCACCCGTCGCGAGATCAAGAACCTCAATTCCTTCCGTTTCATGCAACAGGCCATCGACTACGAAGTACAGTGGCAGATCGCCACAATAGAGGACGGCGGCCACATCGAGCAGGCCACCGTGTTGTTCGACCCCGACAGCGGCGAAACGCGCGCGATGCGCTCCAAGGAGGATGCGCACGATTATCGCTACTTTCCCGATCCTGACCTGTTGCCCTTGATCATTGAGCGCGAGTGGGTCGAATTAAGCCGGGCAAACATGCCGGAGTTGCCTGTCGCCAAGCGCGACCGTTTTGTTACCGACTATGCATTATCGTCTTATGATGCGACGGCTTTAACGGCCTCGCTGGATATTGCCGATTACTATGAAGCGGCCATTGCTGTTGCCGGGAAAGAAAGCGCCAAGCCTTGTGCAAACTGGGTAACCGTCGATCTGGCCGCACGCTTGAACAAGGAAGGTAAGGGAATCGGCGAATCGCCGGTAACTGCGCTGCAACTTGGCGGCCTGATTGAGCGTATTGTCGATAACACGATTTCAAACAATATTGCCAAAAAGATCTTTGAAATATTGTGGAATGGCGAGTGTGGCTCTGCGGATGAGATCATCGATAAACAGGGTCTGCGGCAGATCACCGACAGTGGTGCCATCGAGTCACTGCTCGACGAGGTACTAGCAGCCAATGCAGCAATGGTTGTCGAGTTCAGGGCGGGCAAGGAGAAGGCCTTTAACGCGTTGGTCGGTCAGGCCATGAAAGCGACAAAAGGTAAAGCCAACCCGCTACAGGTCAACGAACTGCTGCGCAA
>JBBRVA010000810.1:0-3973 GCA_038247295.1 Caldilineales bacterium
ATCTTTCTAACAAGCGCAACAGTTCCTTTATGGGCAGATAACCCTCCAGTCAGTCCATTGTATACGGTATACGAGCGGCATTACTGGCAACTACCAGCGCACAATCTTTGTGCATTTGCAACTCTTCTTCTTAAGCTACCTTCTCAGTCTATCTTTTCCATCATCGTCTCTATGCAAAAGGAGTATCTGTCATGGTTTCCAACTCAAGAGAACACGCAGTAAGTCGCAGACAGTTTTTGAAATTGGGTGCATTGGCAGCCGGCACAGGGTTGCTGGCGGCTTGTGTTGCACCAGGCGCAGCCCCTGCCCAGCCAGCCGAAGCAGAAGGTGGCGCGCCAGCCACTGAGGGCGCCACAACAATTGTCGTCTGGTATCAGGATTGGGACGGTGCCAATCGTATTATGGATGCGGCCAAGGAAGCCCGCACCCAAAGCAATCCGGATGTCACGGTGGATTTGCAGCCGATTGCGTATTCCGACCTTTTTGCCAAGTTGTTGCCTGCCATCGCCTCCGGCACCGAAGGCGACGTGATGATGATGTATACGGATTGGTTGGTGGGCACCGATCCGACCCAGGTCTTTTTGGAATTGACCGACATTGCCGGCGGCGCGCAGGCACTGAAAGAAGCGATGTGGCCAGCCGCGTTTAGTGCGCTGGACGTGCCGGAGGGCAAGATTCTCTACCTGCCCTGGCTGGCTGGCATCCGCGGCGCGGCGCTGACAGTGAACAAGGATCAACTGGCCGAGCAAAATATCGATTACCTCAATTTCAAAACGCTTGAAGAAGTGATCGAGGCCGGTAAAGCGCTGACGGAGAAGAATGCCGACGGTAAGATTTCCCGGTCCGGTCTCTCCCTGCGCAGTTCACAATACCAGCTACTTTGGAGCCTGATCTGGCAAATGGGCGGCGAATTCTTCGACCGCGAGACCGGCCAATGGACCCATAGTACAGAGATTGGTGAGCAGGCGGCACAGATGATCTATGATACCTACTGGACGGATCAGACCTGCGATTTTGAGCTCTTCACCAGCGAGTTTGAAGCGGTCAGCCAGAAGCTGGTCTCGATCTGGGGCGACGGCGCCTGGACGTGCAGTGTGCAGACCGATTCTGCCCAGATCAATGCCGATAATATTGTGACACCGCGTTTGGCCGACAAGGTCAACGATGTGGTCTATCCGCAACACATCGCTGGCTGGGGGCTTTCGAAACGGTTGGCCGATGCTGGTGACAAATTGACCAGTGGGCTGGAATTTGCCCAGTACCTGGTCAGTGCGGATTCGACGATTCAAGCGTTTGATGCCTACTCGGGCGTTTGTATGACCAAGGCCGTTTATGACGACCCACGCATCGAACAAGTGAAGTACGGCGCGATCTCTAAGCGCATCGCCACCGAAATGTGGCCGATCGCTAAGTACCCTGGCGATCACGTGGCGAACCAAGGGCCCGCCGGCACCGAGTTCGAGCGCGCCTTGCGCCAGGAAATTACGATCAAGGAAGCGCTGGCCAACATGGACGCCTACTTGCAGGATCAAGAAAACCAGGCACGCGAGCGAATTAACGGCTAAGTTATCGTCCAGGCATAAAGTCAACAGGATCAGAGATTGGTTATTGGAGATCAGTTATTGGAGATTGCGTCCTGTCAATCCCTAATCTCTAATTTCCAATAACCAATCTCTACCCCATTCTTGGACAATTATTAAGTAACAACATCAGAGCGAACAGCTATCCACAAGCTATCCGCCCTGGTGAATAAAATAGAGGGATGGAGCCATGAATCAAACCCAAACAGCCACATCGCCTGGTCCAATCTCAGCATCACTCGCCATGCAGGCCAAACGCCGGCGCGGCATCTGGAGTCGCTTCCGCCGCTCCAGCCCCCTGGCGTTGATTTTCGCCGCCGCGGTCGTCGTTTTTTACTCGACGGTCTTTATCTATCCGTTTGGCACGGCGATCTGGCTCTCGTTTCAGAACTGGGATTTCCTCACCAAGCCCAAATTTGTCGGGACGCGCAATTTTGTCAAGGCGCTGACCGATGATTACTTCTGGCAAGCGCTAAAGACGACGCTGATGTTCTCAGCGGTGCAGATCACCGTTGCCGTAGGCATCGCGCTCTTATTGGCCCTGGCTTTCAGCCACGTGCGCGGCCGGCGGCAAGGTTTCTTCCTGGCGCTCTACTATCTGCCCGTCGTTACGCCCACCGTCGCCTCGATTTATCTGTGGCGCTTTCTTTACCGCCCCACTGGCGGCACGCTGAACGCGCTGCTGGCTGGGTTTGGTCTGCCCGAACAACCCTTTCTGGCCAGTTCGGATCAGGCACTTTGGTGTATTACGGCGATGGTAATCTGGGCCAATGTGGGTGGCGCGGCCGTCATTTTTCTGGCCGGCATGAATGATGTGCCCGAAAGTTTGTACGAAGCAGCCCGGCTCGATGGCGCCGGCTTTTGGCAGATGTTCTTCAAGATCACGCTGCCCTTGATTCGGCCGGTCTTGATCTACCAGGTTGTCGTCAGCGTGATCGGCACGGTGCAATTGTTTGAGCCATTTTTCCTGATCCCAGGGCCAGGGTTTAGTACGCGTACGCTTTCGCTCTACACCTATCAACTGGGCTTCCAAACGCTCAATCTGGGTTATGGCGCGGCCGTCTCGTTGATTATCTTTGTCCTGCTCTTGTTTGCTACCCTTTTCCAGTTGCAACGCTGGCAGGTGAATTGGGAACATTAGGATCGAAGCTTTTTATTGACAATTTACGCATGAAGCGGCCTATGCGGCATGCGTTGGGACGAACAAGTTATGCTAGCCGTTGTTATGCCGAGGTGTGAATATGGCAAGTGAAAGTTTATTGGCCAGACCCCAGGCGGAGACTTGGCGCCGCTGGACGACAGGCGACGGCCGCATCGAAGCGGTCATCATTCTGCTGCTCGTCTTTTTTAGCATCGTTATGGTCTACCCCTTTATCTGGCTGTTGTTTTCTTCGTTTAAGAATGGGGCCGACATTGTGCGCATCCCTATTCAATTGTTTCCCGAACAGTGGACACTGAGCGCCTACCAGATGGTGATGAACCCCGAGCGCGCCAACCTGCCACGCGCCTATCTAAATAGTTTTGCCGTGACGGCAGGCACGGTGCTCACCGTCTTGTTCACGTCGTCGTTGGGCGGCTTTGTTTTTGCCCGGCTCGATTTTCCGGGCCGTAAATTTCTCTTCTACTTTATTCTCGCCACGACGATGGTGCCCTTTCTCACCTTGCTGATCCCGCTCTACATTGTGATGAAGAATTTGAACCTCTTAAATAGTTTATGGGGACTGTGGGTGCCGTCGATGTTTTCGTCGTTTGGCATCTTTCTGAGCCGCCAATTTATCTATGGCATCCCGGGCGAACTTTACGATGCGGCCAAAATCGACGGCAGCAGCGACTTTGCCATCTATCGTACAATCATTTTGCCACTGATCAAGCCGCTGCTGTCGGTGCTGGCGATCTTTGTCTTTTTGGGGAGCTTTAATGCCTATCTATGGCCGCTGGTCATTCTCAACGATAAAGACAAAATGACACTGCCGCTGGTGCTCAGTCGCATCGCCGACCGTTTTGGCGCCCAGGATTATCAGGCCGTGATGGCCGGTTCGGTCTTGATTTCGCTGCCGCCGCTGTTGGTCTTTTTATTCTTCCAACGCAACTTCGTACGCGGCATCGCCTTGACGGGCCTCAAGGGATAAGACAGGAAATGATGGATCAACAATCAGGAGAAAAAAATGGAAGCTGTACACGCAACTAAAAATGCCCATAAAGCCTTGACCCAGGAACAAATTGACGATTTCTGGCTTGATGGCTATCTGAAGATTGGCAAGCTGCTAAGCGATGACCAGATCGAAAATCTGCGCCAAGAGTATGATCACACATTTGAGCTAGCACGCGCGGGTCAGATCAATTTCCGTAACCTGGCGATTAACCACACCGATGATCTGGATCAGAAAAATAAC
>JBBRVA010000811.1:0-3950 GCA_038247295.1 Caldilineales bacterium
AAGTTGCGTGATGCGGGCGTCACCCTGTGTACGGGCAGCGACGGTGTGCGCGACACCTGGGGTCCATATAACAGCGTGGATATGTTGGACCGGGTAAAGGTGCTCGGTTATCGCAGCGGTTTTCGTCGTGATGAAGAGGTCGAAACGTTGCTAGACATTGCCACCTACAGCGGGGCAAAAGTTATGCGCGACACGGATTACGGTCTCGCCGTTGGCTGCCGGGCCGACCTGGTGGTGGTAGCGGGTGATACGCCCACCGAAGCGGTGATCAACCTGCCGCCGCGCAGCTATTAAAGCCGATGGCCTTTTCGCCCAAAGCAAAGGCCACGCCGGCAATCGTCAAGAGCACACCCAGGCTTTTGCGCCAGGATAAGCGTTCTGCGCCCAGCGCCGTCGCCAGGATCAACGTGAGCAGTGGCATTGTGGCAAAGATCAGCGCGGCGCGGGCGGAGGGAATGGTTTGCAGCGCGTAGTTGAGCAAGACGATAAGAATGCCAAATTGCGTAATCCCCAGCAGTGCCAGTGGCAGCAAGTCACGCCGTGCAAAAGGGATGCGGCGCGACAGCAGTGCCGGCGGCAACAGGCAACAAAACCCGATCGCGTAACGGAGAAAGGCCAGCGTCGCCGGATTGGTTTGGCCGATCACAAAACGGGTGGCGACAATCGTCGAGCCGACAAAGACCCCGGTGGCCGCGGCGATAGCCCGATAGTGGATTCGGTTTCCTTCCGCCGCCCCAGCCGGCGGATCGATCAGCGCGCCGCTCACAGCAGTAATTCCCAGTTCTCCCCAACCAGATCGTGGCCAAAGCTATGATGCGGTTCGGATTCGACCAGGCGAAAGTTGGCCTTTTCGTAAATATGGCGCGCCGGCGTCAATATGCTATTGGTCCACAGCACAAGCTTTTGGTAACCGACGCGGCGGGCAAAACGGATGCACTCATCGACCAGGCGTTTGCCGATGCCCAGACCGCGCGCTTTGGGTTCGACCAGCAGCAGCCGTAGCTTGGCTACTTCTTCGCTCTGCTGGACCAAAAAGACCGAGCCGACAATCTCGCCCTCCATCTCGGCGATCCAGCAGCGCTCACGTTTGGGGTCAAAGTGCTGGATAAACTTGGCCACAATCTCCGCCACCAGCGCTTCGAACTGTTCATCCCACCCATACTCTTCGGCGTAGAGCACCCCGTGGCGATGCACCACCCAGCCCATATCACCCGGCTGGTGCGGACGCAAGAGATAAGGCACACGCGGCTCGGGACCGGCGCCAAGAATGCGCTCAATCGTCGTCATCGCCTCGATCAGACGGCTTTGCTCGGCGGGGGCGAGGCGACCCAACATCGCGCCGATCGCGTGGCGCGAGCGCACGTTGATCGTGGCAAAAGCAGCCTGGCCCGGCTCGGTTAGACTGAGCAAGGTTTGGCGGCCATCGGTGGGTGAAGGTTGTTTGTCGATCAAGCCACGCTTTTCAAAGCGGCTGAGGATGCGGCTCAAATAGCCGGCATCAAGCCCCAGTTGATTGCCCAGCTCGGTAGCCGTGGTCTGCTCGTGGTGAGCCAGCTCATAGATCACACGTGCTTCGGTAAGCGGAAAAGTGCTTTTGAGCAAACCTTCATGCAGCACCCCAATCTGCTTGGTGTAAAAACGATTGAAGCGGCGCATGGTCTCGATTCGTTGCAGCAGGTCGTCGTCTGCCATTGGAGCCTCCTTTTGATTGACGATTTTTGATTGACGATTTACGAGTGATCCCGTTAACGGTGTAGTTTCGTCAATCAAAAATCAACAATTGATTGACTTAGTCAAATATGTGATTGACTTTGCATATTTTAGTTGACTTTGTCAACTTTATGGAGGAGAACTGGGGAAACAGGTAGACACGAGGGTTCCCTGTCTACCTGTTTCCCTGTCTACCTATCTATCTATCTACCTACCTACCTTCAATAAATCAACGCCCCGGCCAACCCGGCCAGCCCCAGCAACACGGGGATCGGCAAGCGCTGCGTCAGGGCCAGGGCGATGCTGACGAGGACGATCAGCCCGCTGCGCCATTCAAAGCCGTGCTCTTGCAGTAGTTGGATGACCACAACCAGAAAGATACCAGAAACGGAGAGCCCCAACCCGCGCACAAAGCCCTGCATTGCCGGGTGGTCGCCCACGCGCCGGTGCAGCGCGGCTACAGCCAACACCACCACGGGCGGCAGGCTGATCGCTAGCGTCGCCAGCAGCGCGCCGCGCAGACCATCGGTCAGGTAACCCAGACAGATCACCCAGAAGCCATTCGGGCCGGGGCTGATCTGGCCAATCGCCAATGCTTCGGCAAATTGGCGGTCGGTGGCCCAGTTGCGCGCCAGCAGATCAGCATGGATACTGGGCAGATTGCCCGTGCCACCAGTCGAAAAGAGCGACGCCTTGAGCAAGATCCAGAAATAGGTCAACGGTTCGATCATCGCCGGCCAGCCTTCTGCGTGGCGGCGTGGCGCCACATTGTCCACGCGCCGATCGCACCGGCGGCCAGCAGCACAACGAGCACGGGCAGATGCCAGACGACAACGGCCACGGCGCTACCGACTAAAATGAAAATGCTGGCCAGCAGACTGCTGCGGCTTTCGCGCTTGCTTACTGCCAAAAGCGGATGTGCCATGTTGGCCGTGAGCAGCAAACCGAGCCCCACCGTGGCCGGCACAACCCCACGCAATGCGGCCTGCACCAGCGGCTGGTGGCGCAAATCGGCATAGAGGGCCGTCATCAGGATAGTAATAGTGACGCTGGGCAGCAGCAAGCCCAGCATTGCCACCAACGCCCCTGCCCCACCCGCTACGCGCCGGCCAATCAGAATGGTCATACACAGGAGATTAATGCCCGGCGCGGCCTGACAGAGCGCCCAATCGCGGGTAAACACCTCTGGTGAGAGCCAGCCGCGCTGCTCGACCACAGCGCGGCGAATCAAAAAGAGCGTGGCCGTACCGCCGCCAAACGATTGCAACCCCAGCAACAGCCAAACCTGCCCCACCTGCCAAAGCGACGGCGGCGCAGCCTGCGCCACCGGCACTGTTCTCACCGCCAGTGCCGCGGTTGCCCCCTGCACCACCGGTTCTCCCTCCAAGTTCGCCATCATCCTCCCCATTCTATGCATGCCATCCACGCGGTTACGTTATGAATGGCTCATTATAGCGCGCAGCACCCGGGGTGTTACAAATGGGAATTATGTGGGCGGGGGATACGCCTTTTGATAAATGCCAATTCTGCGTATGGCTAAAACCTATCCTGGCGCTCGGTCTTTAATCCAATGGGCTGCGGACACTGAAGGGACCTGTGTGAGAACATGGGTGTAGCTGCGCACGTACGGCGTCAATATGACCGGTTAACTCGATGTGAAGGACGTTGCGGTATAGAAAAAGCAAGGCACTGAGCGCTTGGTTCTGTGTTGAAGGGGCAACATTTTGTTTAACCGCCAGGTGGGTTAGGAATGCTTCAATCTGAGGCGAATTCATCTCACGCGGGTGGCTGAGCTTGTGAAAGCGAATAAATCTTTCAATCCAATCCACATACGCCTTTTCTGTGCTGTACGCATAATTTTTCAGGCGAATGGTATCACGCACTTGGTCTAGGAGTTTTTTCGGTTTTGGTTCCATCTAAAGGCTCGCAAAATTCTAGTTGACAATCCAATTGTAAGCATGTATACTGGTAAACAGACCACATTATAGACTTACAAGAACATATGTTCCAGCTTGGTTGATAATAGCACGGAATATCGTCAACCAAAAGAGCCAAAAAGCTGACAAATCCTCTGATATTAGGCGGACGCCGTGATATCGGCGATTTTGTCACAATACGCGGAAGCGGTGTCTATTTTTATAGGCGGACACCGTAGAAGATCCCAGGTACACAAGGAGTGCGGGGGGATAGACGGAGCCTGTATAGTCATAGTTCGGCCGCTGATCAGCGATGTCAACGGG
>JBBRVA010000812.1:0-3932 GCA_038247295.1 Caldilineales bacterium
CAAACCCGTTTTTTTCCACAACCCCCGCGGTTCTGAATCTATCCCCTATCTCGAACAAGAGGAGGTCGTCGCATGGATCGAGTGAACACCTATCGGGCGTTGGTCAAAGAATTACTGCAATGCCAGGCGGAGCGTATGCAGCATTCCTCACAAGCAGACATTAAGACTGAATTAAGCTTCGACGAAGCGCGCGATAATTATCTCTTACTCAGTGTTGGCTGGACGAAACAGGGGCGGATGTTGACGCCGACCTTGTATATTCGCCTTCATGATGGGAAGATTTGGGTAGAAAATGACTGGACGGAGGATGGGATTGTTGACATGTTGCTTGAACGTGGCGTTCCGGCAGAAGATATTGTGCTCGCTTTTCATCCGCCAGAGATGCGGGTATACACGGAATTCGCCGTCGCCTAATATGGCCGAACGATCAGTTATTATCCAATATTTGCTTCGTATTTTTAACGATTCACAATGCCATCATGGCCCCAAAAACCAAACCACCAGCCGCTCCAGCTCCAGCAGATGCCGACCAAGCCACGGCCGCCTTTGCAAAGGTCGTCAAGCAAGCACTGGAGCAATTTCACGCGCCGGCCTGGTTGGGTGAACAGTCACCACTGGCTTCGCCCTATTTTCTAGGCGAACGTTTGCCCAGACCGACGGCAACCGCCAGCGTTGATACCCTGTTGCGTGGCCAGGCTTTGCAACAGTTATTGCTGGAGGCGGCGGATGCATTGGTCGCCCACTATGTCCGCTGGCATCAAGGCCAGGTGTGGCTGGAGTTGTTGCAGGCGAGCTACTTCAGCCCAACCCGGCTCCCCGTTTATAAACTCATTCAACAACTCAACACCTCAGAGGCGGCCTATCACCGCAATCAGGGGTATGCCATAGAACACTTGGCCCAGGTGGTGATTGGCCGCGTGAAACCGGCCTTGCGCCTAGAAAGTGTGATGCCGCCCGCGACATTGGTCGGTCGAGCAGAAGCGTTGACTGATCTGCTGACTAACTTGCAGCTGGGCAAAACGGTGGGCATCAGCGGCGCCGGCGGTGTGGGCAAGACCACCCTGGGCCAGGCGTTGGCCCACACTTTTGCGCCCCAGGCGACCTTTTGGTACACCTTCGCCCCTGGCTTGAGTGACAGTCTGCGCAGCCTGCTCTTTGCCCTGGCCTACTTTTTGCACAAGCAAGCAGCATCGGCGCTCTGGTCGCAACTGGTGGCGGATCGTGGCGAGATCAAGGCCGGTAAGGAAGGCGTTGCGCTCAATTTGTTGCGCCATGATCTCGCCAGCCTCGGCCAACACCGGGTGCTGCTCTGTTTTGACGAGGTTGATCTGTTGCGGCCCAACGAAAGCGAGGCGCATGCACAATTGATCCCGCTGCTGGAAAGTCTGCGCGGTCAGGTTCCTCTGCTCTATATCGGCCAGAAGTCACGCATTGCCACCGATCTGCCCTACGCGTTGACGGGCTTGACTCTGGTTGACAGCGCGGTTCTGCTGCAACAAGCAGGCATTGACCTGGCGCAAAGCGAGTTGAACCGTCTCTATCACGGCACCGAGGGCAATCCGCGCTTGCTGGAATTGTTTATTGCGTTGGTTTTCTCGCGCCAACGGTCGGGTGAAACCAGCGCGGCGGCGATTGCCAACGCGCTCACCAACTTCGCCCAGGCGCCTGCGCTCGAATTTCTGTTGCGCCGCATCTGGCTGCATCTGAACCCGAGTGAGCAGTATCTCTTGGAATTATTGGCCATATTTCGCAACCCAATCCCGCGCACAGCTTGGGATGACACAGCGCAACAAGAGGCGATCGCGCAATTGCTAACGTGGCGGCTGGTGCAAATCGATGAGCAGGCGAACATCCAGCTTTTGCCGGCGTTGCGCATCGCCATCGAGCAAACCTTGCTAAGTGGCGAGGAGAAAGGGTTGCTGCATCGGGAAGCGGCCACGTTGCGCACCCAGTATGGCCAATTTACGGCGGCGGCGTACCATTATGCGGCGAGCGGAAGAAATACGGACGCGGTTAATTTGCTGTACACCTACAAAGAACAAACAATTGACCAAGGCCAGGCCGAAGCGGCGCTTAGTGTACTGATGCAGATTGAGGATCTGCCATTGGACAAAGAAACCCAGGAGAAACTCATTTTGCTGCGCGCGGAATTGCAGAAATTGCTGGGCCAATATGAACCGGCGCGCAGGACGCTGCAATCAATTTACTGGAGTATTCCTTTTTTGGCGGCCCAACGGTGGCGGATCGATGCAGATATGGCCGAACTGCGCGGGGACGTGAGCCAGGCCCAAAATGCGTACCAAACCGGTCTCGAAATGATTGAAAAGCTGTTGAGCGAATCCGCTCATTTTCACCGCGGTTTGGGCTATCTCTATGCCAATGATGTCGAATTTGAACAGGCGCAACATGAGGTCTGGCGCATCCGGCATGACGCCGCCAATCTCGAAGGCTTTATTTGTGAAAAACGGGGTGATCTGCAAGGTGCAGAGACAGCCTATCGCATTGCCTTGCAATTGGCGCAAGCCACGCAATATGCTTATGGTGAGGCCAACACCCAAAACAAACTCGGGCGCATTTACGGCTGGCGCGGGCAACTGGCCGCGGCGGAAACCGAATTGCAAGCAGCGATTGCGTTTTTCCAGCAGACTGGGCGCTTGAATAAGCTCGCTAGCGTCACCTATAATTTGGCTTTAGCACGCCGGCTGGCGAAGGCATACGCTTCTGCGCTTGCGCCAGCCGAAGCGGCGTTGCACTGGTTCGTTCAACTGGGTGAAATCTATGGGCGGGCGGTGGCTTGTGAATTGTTGGCTGAAATTTATTTGGGATTGGGCAACCTGGAACAGGCGGAACACTACGCCCGCCGTGTCCTCGACGAAGAGCACACGAGTAGCCGCCCAGATGGCCTGCGCACGTTGGGTGAGGTGTACATCCGCCAGGGTCAACTGGCCGCGGCCGAACCGCTGTTGCACGAGTCATTGACATTGGCGCAAGCCAATCAAGATCGTATTTTAGAAGCCTATGCGCTACGTGCGCTTAGCGAATGGTACACGGCCCGCGCCGACTGGCCCGCCGCGCAGACAAATTTAGCCCAGGCAGTCCAAATCTTTCGGGAACTGGGGTTGACCGCAGAGCTTGCAGCGAATGCTTAGGCTATTTCAAACCAATGACTGTCCACGAAGCGGGAACCTTTTGGGTGCAAAGACACACGAAGGATCAGCTTTTCTTCGTGAAACTTCGTGACGCTTCGTGGATAATTAAGTTTTGAGATGGCCTTAAACCATAGATCGAATTGTCAGGTTCTTAGGCCACGCGCACAGCCCGGATCCGATTATTATAATGATCGCTGATCAGCAACAGGTCATCACCATACAAGCAGAGTCCATGTGGTTCGTTCAGCGTTGCCAACGTTGCGAGAACGCCGTCAATTTCATCGCCCGCCGTGGGACAGCCAGCCACTGTTTCTAATTGGCCCTGTACGGTTACACGGCGCGCACAATTGTTGCGCGAATCGGCGACGTAGATCGTACCATCGCCCGCGATTGCTAGACCATACGGTTGATCCAACTTGGCCTGCTGTGCCGGTGTCCCGTCGGGTGAAAAACCTGCCTCGCCACAGCCCACCACCGTCGTGATCGTTCCAGTGCGATCCACCTTGCGCACCACGTGATAAGCCCGATCAGTAAAATAGAGATTGCCGGCAGCATCAAAGCGAATGACGGTGGGTGCGCCGATGCGCGCTTGGGTGGCTACACCGCCATCGCCGCTGTAACCTGGCAAGCCCACCCCAACCACGGTGGTGATGATGCCCGTTTGCGCGTCGATCTTGCGGATGCGGCCCACCGCGCTGTCGCCCAGGTAAATGTCGTCGTTGGGGCCTACCGCCACCGCTTCCACATGGGCGATGCAGGCGCTGATCGCTGGCCCGCCATCGC
>JBBRVA010000813.1:0-3927 GCA_038247295.1 Caldilineales bacterium
AAGACTGCTGTCCCGGTCGCCGCAAAGAGTGCCGTCATCGCGACCAAGCCCGCTGCGACTGGTGCAACCGCCGCTAAGCTAGCCACTCCTGCGGCTGCGACCGGGGCAATCGCTGGTACAACGGCTGCTAAAGTAGCCGCCCCAGCCACGGCGGCCGCCGCAAAAGCGGTTGCGCCAACTGTTGCTAAGACGGCGGCCGCCACCGCGGCGAAGACTGCTGCCCCAGCCGCCACTAAGACCGCGGCCACTGCGGCGAAGGCTGCTACGACTGGGGCAATCGCTGGTGCCACCGCGGCGAAGGCGGCGGTCGTGACCGCCGCCAAGACCACCACCCCAGCTGCCGTTAAGGCTACCACTCCTGTCGCCGCGAAGACCGCCGCGACCAAAAGCGCAGCAACGAAGGCCGCGGCTAGTCATGCAGCCCCTGTGGGCCACGCCTAAGCTTGCCTTATCGGTCACCACCTAAGCGCGATCTACAGAAGGCGCAGATTTTTAATCTGTGCCTTCTACTCCTTTTATTAGGCTCCGCTGACCCGATCTGTTTTGTGCTGGTCAGATAAAAATTTGCCAGACTTACTTGTTACCGATGAAATTTACTATTATAATTACTTAATGTAATAGGACGTACGCAAAATGAGTGTTCTTACGGCGGCTGAGCGGGTGCCGTAAGTTCTAGATAATTCAACAAATTAAAGACGATTTCAAAATTTCAATGGACAACTGAAGCATGTTCCAGTTTTTTCTGCGCCGCTTGACGTTTGTGCTCTTTATTCTTTTTTTCGTCTCGCTGATTGTCTTTGCCGTCACGGAACTCCTACCTGGTGATGCAGCGCAGATGATCCTGGGTCAAAAGGCCACGCCGGCAACATTGGCGGCGCTACGTGTACGCTTGGGGTTGGATCAGCCGGCTCCGCTGCGCTATCTGGCCTGGATCGGCGGCGTGTTGCGTGGCGACTGGGGCGAGTCGTTGATCATGAATCTGCCGGTGGGGCCATTGCTGGCGCAACGGCTGGGCAACTCAGCCGTGCTGGCACTGCTGGCCTGGGCGCTCAGTGCGGTGTTGGGGGTTGGGCTGGGCATCGTCGCCGGGCTACACCGTAACCGTTGGCCGGACCGCCTGATTTCCGTGCTCACCGTCTTCTTTCTTAGCTTTCCCCCCTTTGTGATTGCCGTCTTTCTGATTATCGTTTTTTCACTTTGGCTGCATTGGCTGCCCGCCTCCAGTATGATCGAGGCGGATGCCAATCTGTTTAGTTCCTTGCGCTTTCTCATCCTGCCCACCCTCACGCTCACGCTGGGTGCACTGGCCGAAGTGGCACGCTTGACTCGCGCCAGCCTAATCGAGGTAGTGAACAGCGACTATATCCGTACGGCCAAGAGCAAGGGGTTGCCCAGCCAACTGATCGTCTGGCGCCATGCCCTGCGTAATGCGCTGCTGCCAGTGATCAGTGTACTGGCGCTCAACATCGGCTACCTGATGAGCGGTACAGTGTTGGTCGAGAGCGTCTTCGCCTATCCGGGTTTGGGACGGTTGTTGCTGCAGGCGATCAGCCAGCGTGACTTACCCTTGTTGCAGGGGGTGGCATTGATCACTGCTGCCATCTATACGTTGGCCAATTTGGCGGCAGACCTGGCCTATCGGTGGTTGAATCCGCGCATTCGTTATTCGTAGACAATTTCAAGGTCAGTTCCACATGCAACCCACGTTTAACCCACGTTCGATTGTTATAATCCAGCTTAACAGGGCAAAATGAATATCGTAAAAAAATTGCTCATGTTCCTACTGAGAACCATCCATTAAACCATATACTAGGGAGTGATGATCACAATGCAACATAACCTGCACACTGGTTCCTGGGCCACCGCCCAGCGCACACACATTGGCGGCCTGGCAGTACGCACGGGTATACGCGGTGGCGTCTGTGTGGACGTTAACGACCAGGTCAAGACTACCTTGCAAACGGTAACGAACGCATTGGGTGGAACGCCAATAACCGTGGCGACCCCAGCCACAACCAGCGCGCCCGTGACAACAAGCAGCTAAACTATCATGATGCAAAGTGCCGCATTCTCTACAGCAAGTGGGGCCGCGACCCCGCGCTTGGGCGCAAGCGAAAGCCTAACGAATCATCGGCCGCAAAGGCAATGGATGCACCTGCTGCGCAGACCGACGACAGTGATCGGCCTTGCCATTGTCATGACCTATCTCTTGCTGGCGTTGCTAGGTGAGTGGATTGCCCCCTATCCCGCGACCGATCAACATTTGGCCGACGCGCTGCAATCCTCTTCCCTGCGTTATCCCTTTGGCACCGACCAATTTGGCCGCGACATCCTCAGCCGCGTCATTGTGGGCAGCCGCAGCATGATCATCTTAGCAACGGCTTCGACCCTGCTCGGCTTACTGTTGGGCACCGGCACCGGTGTGATTGCCGGCTACTATGGCGGCCTCGTCGATGAAATCCTGATGCGCGCCACCGATGTTTTACTCTCCTTTCCTGCCCTGCTATTGGCACTGCTCATCCTTAGCATGTTGGGGTCGGATATGATTTACTTGATTTTGTCGATTAGTATTGTCTTTGCACCAGCCATTGCCCGTGTTGTGCGCAGCGTAGTGTTGGAATTGAAAACGCGCGAGTTTGTCGAAGCAGCGCGTATGATCGGTGCTACGCATAGCCGGATCATGCGGCGCGAAATTCTACCCAATCTCATGAATATGTTGCTGGTGGAAGCGGCGATCTATTTTGGTTATGCGATCTTGGTTGGTGCCGGCTTGGGCTTTCTGGGGATGGGGGTGCAGCCACCTTCGCCAGATTGGGGCTTGCAGGTGAACGATGGCCGTAACTTCCTGCTCACCGCACCGTGGGTGGTCATCTTCCCGGCGCTGGCAATCTCATCACTCGTGATTGGCATAAATCTGCTCGCCGATGGGTTGGCCGATGGCACAGACAACAATCATCTTTAGCCTAAAGACAGTACGACAGTGACTGTCCTACTGTTTCACTGTCCTACTGTTTCACTGTCCTACTGTCTCACTGTCCTACTGTTTCACTGTCCTCCTGTCTCACTAAGTCGGTATTTACACCTAACGCTTAGGCGTCAATTATGCTCTTATTACCGGCGCACGAAGTCCATCTCTATTGCGCACCGTTGGATACGTTGGCCACACAGGTGGCCCAATTTGAAGCCACACTGAACGCCGACGAACACGCCCGCGCCGCACGCTTCTATTTTGCCCGCGATCGGCAGCGGTTTATCGTTGCGCGTGGCTGCTTGCGCATCCTCTTGAGTCGTTATCTGGCCGTTACAGCCTTAGAGATAAACTTCTGTTATAATGCGTACGGCAAACCAGGCTTGGCACAACCATATGCCGATAGTGGGCTGACCTTCAACCTGGCCCACTCTGGCGAATACGCGCTCTATGCATTGGCACAGCAGCGCGCGGTAGGGGCAGATATTGAACAGGTGCGGCCCGCGCTGAACTATGAACAACTGGCTGGACACGTCTTTTCACAAGCCGAACAGCGGAGCTTACAAGGGGTGCCTGCCGACCAACGCATGACAGCCTTTTTTGACGGCTGGGCGCGCAAAGAAGCCTATATCAAAGCGCAAGGCACGGGACTGTCACTACCACTCGATCAATTCACAGTGACATTAGCGCCAGATGAAACACCCCGCCTGGTAAGCACCGAACACGCACCAGCGGAAGCGGCACGCTGGTCTCTGCAAGCCGTAACGTTTGTGCCTGGCTATGCAGCAGCGGTAGTAGCAGAAGGACAGGACTGGTCGTTACATTGGCAACCGCTGCCATTGGATAGCGAAGTGCCAGGGTGACAAATATCAAGATTAGGACGTACGGCGGCTGTGCTTGTCCAAGCCGGCATCGACAAGCACAGCCGCCGGACGAACACAAAATTTTCATACGTCCTA
>JBBRVA010000814.1:0-3899 GCA_038247295.1 Caldilineales bacterium
GGATGCCAGCGTTCCCGGGGCAACTGCGTAACTTCTAAGACTGTGAGGATGTGAATGACTTTATTGCTTACCTTGCCACCAGAGTTAGAGCAAAGACTTAAAGAAGAATCCGAACGACAAAGTATTTCTCCCATCGAGTACGCCTTGCAGATATTGGAAAAACATCTTACACCGAAAGAACGTCAAGGTGCGTTAGTTACCCTTCTTCAAGCTTGGATTGATGAAGACGATGCCGAAGAACAAAAGGCGACAGGTGAATATCTCATTCAAGCACTTGATGAAGATCGCCTATCGGATCGAAAGCTGTTTCCTAAAGAATTAGAGGGAGTGAGCTGGTGATGCCTGTCATTCTACTCGATGCAGGACCACTTGGTTTAGTGACAAATCCCAAGCGTTCACCACAAAGCCTGGCTTGTGCGCAGTGGCTTCAATTAGTAGTGAACAGGGATGCGCGCATCATTCTGCCAGAAATTGCAGACTACGAAGTACGCCGCGAACTGTTGCACGCCAACAAAATAAAAGGTATTGTTCAACTGAATGCATTGGTTGAGTTGCTAGAATATCTACCAATTACAACGGCGGCCATGCGTCTGGCTGCTTTGCTTTGGGCACAAGCCCGCCAGCAAGGACAGCCTACCGCTGGTGATAAGACAATTGACAGCGATATGATTCTTGCCGGACAAGCAATTACACTTGGCGCTTCGAACGTGATCATTGCAACCACAAATGTTGGTCACCTCGCGCGCTTTACACCAGCAAATTTGTGGCAAAATATTGAGATCTAAAAATACTTTGTAAGCGCTCACTCATTGATCAAGCGCCAATTCTGCACATCCCACGTCACGCTGCCCCACATATTCACCTTGTTGCCATAGAGCCGCGCCGAAGCGCCGTATCCTTCGCGAAACAAAAAGAGATGAAGTTGGGGCAATTCAGTTGTAATCAGTTTGCCCAGCTCGCAATAAGCCGCGCGCCGTGCGGCGATGTCCAAGGTGCTGCCGGCGACTTCGATCGCGGCGTCGGCGGCTGGATTAACCCAGCGGAAAATATTGCCACCGATCATATTCTGCGCGGAAGGGATCGCCGACGAATGGAAAGTATGGGCAACGGTGGCCTGGGGGTCGATGGGTAAATTGCTATCATAGAGCAACATATCGAAGTCACCAGTCATACGGGGTGATCCATCGGCGTAGGAACCGAAGATGACGGCGCGGTCATCATTCTTGATCGTTACCTTGATGCCGACAGCACGCAACTGCTCGACTAGGGCCTCTTCCAATTTCTGGAGCGGTTGGAAGTAGGTGTAGCCTTCCATCTGTAGACTAAGTCGCGTCTCTTCTTCTGCATAGAGTGCGCCTTTGGCAATCCGAATACCATCTTCACCTTCCACCCAACCCGCTGCGGTTAACAAGCGCCTGGCCGCGTCTGGATCGTAGCGATAAGGGCGCGGCAGGCTGCATTTGTACCATCCATAGGTAAACGGGCTGATGGCGGAGGCGGTACCGGGGTTGATTGCACTGCGGATGGTCATATAATCAACCGCATGCGCAATTGCCTGGCGCACGCGCAAATCGCCCAAAATGGGGTGCGGCGGCTGTGGACCAGGATCATCGTCGAAGGGGCGGCTTAAATTGAAGCGCAGCGCCATATTCCAACGCCCTGGCACTTGTTGCAGCGCTGCGGCATCACCCGTTTGTTGATCGTAGATCTGCTTGACTTCTGCCGGCCAAAGCTGCACCTGCGCGTCACCTTGCGCCATCAATGAAATCTGCACACCCGGATCAGGCACAATCCGGAAGACGAGGCGATCTACATAGGGCTGGCCAGCCAGGTAATAATGGGGATTGCGCACCATGACGATGCTATCGCCTTCCAGCCACTCGCTGACGATAAATGGACCAGCGGAGACCGGCTGACGATTCCAGGGCCATTGGAGCATATCGCCCGGTGCACCGGTGGCGTGGCGAGGGAGAATGCCATGCATGAACTGTTGCCGATATGCTTGGTTCATGGCCTTGTAGTGAATGACCACCGTCAGCGCATCGGGTGTCGTGATAGCATCGATTAATTCGAAACCAGCCGCCAAAACAGCGCCACTATCGGGGTGAGTAACCGCTTCCCAGGTGAATTTTACATCATCGGCCGTAAGCGGTTGACCGTCGGACCACTGCAAACCGGGACGCAACTTCCAGGTGACGGTGAGATAGTCCGACGCGACGCCACCGTTGTCTAGTGTGGGCAGATCAGCGGCCAGGACGGGGATAAACTCGCCCTCTTCATCAACAGTCGCTAACCCAGCTAAAGTTGCATCGGCGACCTGGCTCACAATCGGGGCAACGGCCAGATATCGATTAAGTGTGCTTGGTTCTTCAGGAATGATCAAAACAACTTCGGTGCTGTCGGTCTCTGTAACGGCGGTGACCGCTTCTGGCGTGGGTGAGGTTCCGCAGGCAGCCGCGGTTAAGACCAACAGCAGGCAGCAATGTTGGATGAACGTTTTGAATATATTCATAATCCGTTGGGGCATTTGTCGGTGCAGCTTTGCTACCGCCATACATGGCCCGTCCCTGACGCTGTCGTATGACAACCTCATCGATGCCAAGCTATACTTGGTGTAAAACAAAACATGATCAAGCGGCCCACACCTTGCGCGCCGTTGCACAGATCACACTCAGCTTGCGCACTTCATCGGCTAAGCTGAGGGCATTGCCACCAATCGACGTGGCGAAACCACACTGCGGGCTGATCCCCAGGCGCGCTAAAGGCACAAACCGGGCGGCGGCATGAATGCGCGCCGTGAGCTCGGCTTCTGTTTCCAGACGAGAACTTTTGGTGGTGACCAAGCCGAGAATCACCATTTTATCTTCTGGCACACTTTGTAATGGATCAAAAGCTCCTGATCGCTCGTCATCATATTCTAACATCAATCGCTGTGCATGCACACCTTGGAAAATTGGACGCGCAATTAAATCGTAGCCGCCCTGCACCAACCAACGACTATGTTGATTGCCCCGACAAAGGTGAAAGCCAAACGTGACATCGGGAAAGCCGGCCATGATCGCATTGTCCATCTCGATCCCGCGGCTCAAATACTTTTCCAGTGGCCAGCCTTGGCCTTCATAGAAAGCGCGCGTCTGCGGATCGAGCAAAAGTGGGTAATGCGGCGCGTCGATCTGAATGTATGTCGCCCCCAGGCGCGCTAATTCGGTTACCTCGTCGCGTAAGATGTCTACAACATCGGCGAGAAAACTGTCGAGCGTAGGGTAAGCCGCGGTGGAACGTTCCGCCGACCAGAAGTTGGCGTAGAGGCTGGGGCTAGTGAGGGTAATCTTGGGAATGCGCGTGGTGTGGCCGCGCAAATAGGCGAACTCTTCGGATGAAAGATGGCGTTTGCGGCGCAACTTACTGGTAACGCCCAGTGCGGACGGACGCGGTGTGGCTTGATCCTCCACCACTCCGGCCACGCCTTTCCATTCGCCCCAGAGGAAGGCATCGATATCCCACTCGCCAAAGCCATCGACCGCTTCTGGCAATTGACTTTGAAAAGAGAGCCGGCGCATCTCACCATCGGTCACTACATCTAGCCCGGCGGCTTCTTGCAGCGCAATCGCAGCATCGACTGCTGCATCTTCGATGCGCTTGAATGTTGCCTGCGTGATACGCCCAGCGGCCACATCTTCACGCGCTTGCAACAGTTCCGGTGGTCGCAGCAAACTGCCCACCACATCGGTGTGTACGGTGATCATAGGCTCTCCGTTGAGTTGGAATCTGAAACAGGTTGCGTACAAAGTCAGGCGGCAGTGCATAGCGCGCCATTGGGCAGAGATGCTCGCCACTAATCATCCAGCGAAGCTTCGCCTCCAACAAGACAGTATACACGGATAGGGAAAACACGGATA
>JBBRVA010000815.1:0-3898 GCA_038247295.1 Caldilineales bacterium
GGCAGGATCGAATCTTTCGGTATCTGACAGGCGTAGCGCTGGGACTCCTCGTCTATCATTTTACCTTTCAAAATGATCTAGCGCGGCCACGTGACTGGGATCTCTTCGCAATTGTTGGACCTCCTGTGACGCTGTGGGGTGTGTACATTTGGTTACAGCGCGGCCAGGAACGTACGACAAGTAAGCCAGGGCCGCTTCTGTCCGTTGGGCTGATCGCGCCGGCGCTAACCTTTGCGCTGCTCTTTACGGGTGCTTGGGTGGGCGTCAACCATTTTCGCACCCTGATTCGTCCCAACGCCGATCAGCGTGCGATCTATCAACGCTACCGTTTGCTAGATTTGCGTGAATTATTGGATAAGGCAACTGTAACCCCGGCCACCCCGATCTGCGCCGAGGCGGTCGGGTGTGAGCGCGTCGCTGCTCAGACGTTTACCATGCCGCAAGATGGTGACGAACGGCCGGTGATTTTTGCCCACGCTCCCGTACGCATCGAGTTTCCGCTCACCGTGCCGCAAGCGCCGAGCTTCCTTTGGCTGAGCCCAGCGCTTGATCCTTTGGCTTGGGGCTGGGGCGGAGATGGCGTCACGTTTCAGGTTGCCGTGCGCAGTGGCGACCAGGAAGAAGTGCTCTGGTCGCGCCATCTCGCGCCCGATCAGCCAGCGGATCTGGATTGGCAGGAGGCACTGGTCCCGCTCGACGCTTATCGTGGCGAATCTGTCTATATCATACTTGCCACGTTGCCCGGTCCCGCCGATAATGAAGCCGGCGACCGTGCCGGTTGGGGGCTGCCCTGGTTGATGCGCGGCACGCCGGATATGCGATTTGAGGAATAAGGGAGAGAGGGAAACAAGTAGACAAGTAAACAGGGACAAGTAAACAGGCAGATAGGTTAGGCGTCACCTGTATAACTGTAATAACCCCTGACTCCGTATAATGCCTAAAATCCATCATGTATGACAACCGTAGAAACGCGTAACTTGTAAGCAAGGAAAGAATATGGCCCGACAACAGACGTTACTGGGTATTTTTGCCCACCCAGATGATGAAAGCTTTGGCCCCGGTGGCACATTGGCGCGCTATGCGGCAGAAGGCAAGGCTGTCCATGTAATTATTGCCACCGATGGCATTGCCGGTTCGGTGGAACAGGATCACCAAATGGGTGTCCACGAGACGTTGGCTCAGGTGCGTTCGCTCGAACTGTCGAATGCTGCCATCCAATTGGGGGTCTCTACCATCTGGTCGCTACCCTATCGCGATAGCGGCATGCGCAACACACCAGAGAATCAACATCCCGACGCCTTGGTGCAGCAGCTGCTCGAGCAGACGATCCAAGAAGTGCTTGGTTACATCCAGCGGTTGCGCCCTGATGTGATCATTACGCACGATCCGTTTGGCGGCTACGGCCATCCCGACCATATCCGCGTCTGTGAGGCAACCACGGCGGCCTTTTATCTGGCGCGCAATGAGGCGTCCAAACATAACGGCAACGGTGATACCTATACTGGGCCACAGAAACTCTACTATACCGCCTTTGACAAGCGCATGTTGAAGGTCATGGTGCGCTTGATGCCGTTGCTGGGGCAGGATCCTACTGCGATTGGGCGCAACAAAGATATCAATCTGGTCGAAATCAGTCGTTGGCGTACACCCGTCCACACCCGCATCGATGTGGTTCCCTATTTATTGCGCAAAGAGGCTGCCAGCCGCGCCCATGCCAGCCAATATAGCGGTGGCCCTACTTTTATTCGCATCTTACCACCGCTTATACGGCGGCGCTTTGTCAGCGGTGAAACTTTTACCCGCGCCTATCCTGCACCGTTGCCAACCTTGGAAACCGATCTTTTTACGGGTGTACTCTAGCCATTAGACTAGTTGCTCAAACCATTTTGAACAGGTAAGCTATAATTGCTTAGACATTATTGGGCGTAATAGCGTTCGGAGAGCGGTAAATAGATTAGGTAGGTAAGCGTCACTTGTCTACGTGTTTACCTATTTACCGCTCTTCCAGTATAGCAAGCATTCCAATCTGTGATCCACTGCTGTAAGTGATGCTGTTGGCATCCGACAAGGAGAGAAATATGAAAAGGTTGGGGATAATTTATCAGGCAAGTGCTAGATTATGGGGTGAGCGTCGTGGACAGATCATTTTGTTGACCTGTTTGCTGCTATTTGGCGTAACCGGTAGCGCCATCGCCGCCGAAGTGCGCGGTGGCGGCGATATCTTTCGCCTGGGCGCTGATGAAGTGATCAGCGATGATCTCTATGTCGCCGCCGGCGAAGTTTTTATCGATGGCACGGTGGAAGGTGATCTGATTGCCGCCGGTGGTTATGTGGAAGTAAATGGCATTGTAACCGGCGATGTGATCATTGCCGCGGGGGGCATCAATCTGAATGGTGTGGTCCAGGATGATGCCCGCTTGGCTGGCGGCGGTATTGTATTAGCTGGCAGCATCGGCGATGATCTTTTTGCCGCTGGCGGTGGTAACAGTGTGCCAGGGATGCCGACTTTTCCCATCCCGGTGGGTGAACGCACCGTGCAACAGGGCATCCAGTTGACCAGTAACGCCACAGTGGGCGGTGATGCGTATGTGGTGGGTGGCCAAGGCAACATCGTTGGCGCTATTGAAGGTGACCTTTTTACAGGGATGGGAACCGTAGTTTTGGGGGGCCAGGTGGGTGGCGACGCCGATCTCAACGCCCAGGCCATAACGGTGCAGGAGAGCAGCCGCGTCGGTGGGGTGCTTCGCTATCAAAGCAGTAATAATGTGCCGATCCCAGCCGGTGTGGCGTCCGCTGTACAGCAAGTGCAGCCACCTGTCGCCGAGGTCGCGCCCCAACCGAACCCAGTTTGGACTTTTCTGAGTTGGCTCTGGCGCACTATTTTGCTGGTGATTGGTCTGGCCTTATTAGCTTGGGTGTGGGTGCGGGTTGCGCCCAATCTGCTGCTTTCGACCACGTCTGCCATCGAAGCGCGCCCGGTGGAGGTTGGCATCTATGGTATTGTCGTGGCCGCGCTGATGCCATTGATTATGGCGGCATTGGTTATTTTGGCCGGGCTCTTTTGGGGCTGGTTTGTGGCGCTGGCGACTTTTGCCTGTCTCTTTGGTGCAATTGTCCTGCTCTGGTTTTTCAGCCCGTTGCTCACCGGGTTGTGGGTAGGGCGCAAGGTGGCCGAGCGTACCGATCGCATCACCGGCACACTGACCACCTTGTTAGTCGGTGCATTGCTCATTGTCTTGGTCGCGCGTCTG
Organism: Caldilineales bacterium; assembly: GCA_038247295.1. Classification (GTDB taxonomy): domain Bacteria; phylum Chloroflexota; class Anaerolineae; order Caldilineales; family Caldilineaceae; genus JAPLGZ01. The sequence continues at coordinate 3,252 of JBBRVA010000815.1, forward strand.
TTTAGCGTCATTCCCTTTGTGGGCGTCTTGATTGCGGCCGTGATCTATCTCTTCAGCTTTGCTTTGGCCTTGGGCGGCATGTGGGTCAGTCGCCGCCAGCCGAACGCAACGCCGGTGCGTGTAGAACCGGGAGGAAGTGATCAGTTCGCAGTTGTCAGTAGCCAGTGATCAGTGGAATACGGGATAACTTTAACTTTACTGATACGTGCTAACCACTCACTGATGACTGCTTAAAAGGAAGCAACATGGAGATCACCGAACAACTCTACCTGGGCGATGTGGTAGAGATGCGCAAATCGCACCCGTGTGGTGGTTATCAATGGGAGATTGTGCGCGTTGGTGCTGATATTGGCCTGATGTGTTTGACTTGCAAACGGCGGGTGCTCCTGCCGCGCCGCCAATTTGCGCGCCAGGCCAAAAAGTTTGTGCAGCGCGGTGCAGAGCCGGTGGATGGTGGACGCTAGTCCAGTCGAGCGTAAATAAGTAGATAGTAAGACAGTAGGACAGTGAGTCAGTAAGCCAGTAAAAACTGTCCTACTGTCCTACTGTCCTACTGTCCTACTGTCCTACTGTCCTACTGTCCTACTGTCCTACTGTCCTACTGTCCTACTGTCCTACTGTCCTACTGTCCTACTATCTACGTCACC
>JBBRVA010000816.1:0-3885 GCA_038247295.1 Caldilineales bacterium
ACAGTAGGACAGTAGAACAGTGTTTGTACTGTCTCACTGTCCTACTGATTCACTACTGATTCACTACTGATTCACTACTGATTCACCGGAGAATAGTATGGTTATTTCCGCCCAAGTGTACTAGTAATATCGATTAACGCCTATACCGATAACCAACAAAAGACCTGCTGCTTGAGCTTCTTTGCCAAGTAGCAGGTCTTTTGTTGGTTATTGGGTTTAGGTTTTTTACCCGTAAGCGATTCTAAAATTTAAAATGATCCACGAAGACACACAAAGTTTATTCTTCGTGAAACTTTGTGTGTCTTCGTGGATGCTGTTTTTGCGCTGTTCTCAGCGGATCTCACCGATCCAGCCAGGCGATATATAGTCGCTCATTGTCAAGACCAGCATAATTAGCAGCCAGACAAAGCCCCCCGCCACAAAGATCCGAGTAAGACGATTCGAAAAGCGGACGTGCATAAAATAGAGCACAACTAGCACGGCTTTAACTGTAGCAATCGTGAGGGCTAAGACAATGCTCCACGGCCCTAAATTGATATGGGTGTGTTTCATCTGAGTTGAACGAGGAGGGAGCATTCTCTAATGCGACCAGAGCAGCGTTAGAGAACGCTGCCTCCTCAACCCAAATGAATCACACCCAATTGATATAGGCCACGAGCACGGTCAGGGCGAGGAGAATTAAGAGTGCGGCGTAGATTGTGTAAAACATACGCGGCGACATGGTATGCTCATGCGTGGCCGTCGTATGTTCGTGCAGCGCGTCAGGGTTAATTTTTTCGGCTCGGCCTTGTACATCAAGGTCATGTTATCCACCTGACCGTGGCACTCGGAGCAACCAAAGCCCTTCTGCACATGGATTCAGTCAGAAAGCTGTCAGCCACGCTGGTATTAAATTTTATTGACTTAGCGGAATTGAGCAGTGGCAGACCTACCTGACCTTAAAGACCGGCAGGTCTGTTTGCCTCTATAATTGCTGTCTACACGAAGCTACGAAGCAATTTAGCACTAAAGGCAGTCACCGTCCCGTAGACCAGATGCATCGCCAGCCGGTTCAGATGGGTACGCCATGAATAAGCCGTTGGTCCTTTTTGTAACCCGAGCATGGGCACGACTAATTCATCACCCAGCAACCAGAGCCCTGTACCAAAGAGCGGTCCACTGACCCAGTCGGGTAGATTCAGTCGTTTGCCCGCTATGCTATAGAGGCTGCCTTGCAAGGTGCCATACAACCAATGGACAAGATAACTTAACATGGATTTGGTGGCTTTGTTCGGTTCTTCGCCTGTGGTCTCGGTATAGGCAATACGCCCCAGCGCTGCCGTCGAAGATTCATCTTCACGGTGATGCTCACCGGCTACGGCTATTGAATCAGGTGGCTGCTTGCCGGCCGCTTCACCCGCTTGCGCCGCTTCGCTGCCCGTAATCAGAGCGCTAAACCAGCGCTGGAACAAGTCCATGGCAAGTGTACCAATCCAGCCGGCGATCAGACCGATCAGCACATCTTTCCACAGACTTGTTTTCTTTTTACGAAAAAACATAATCCCCATCCTTATTTTCAAATCAATTCCTTGACCCGGCTCTCGAAAATTGTCCAGGCGATCTTTTCACGGTTGGGCTGGCCTTTCGCCAGCGACTTGGCCAGGTGCAACGCCTGTTCGGGCTTGATAGTGGGCGGCATCGGCGGCTCGTTGGGATCAACCACGGCCTCGATCACAACTGGACCAGGTGTGGCGAGGGCCTGGTCCAGGATAGCGCCACACTCAGCCGGGTCTTCAATCGTAAAACCGGCCACGCCACAAGCGCGCGCGACATCAGCAAAGTTGATCGGCTGCAACTCGCAGCCATACTCGGGGTTGCCGAGAAAGACCATTTGCTCCCATTTGATCTGGCCCAGCGTGTTGTTTTTGATGATTACAATCTTGACCGGCAATTGATACTTGACACAGGTGGCCAGCTCGGCCATCAGCATCGAGAAGCCGCCGTCACCGACAAAGGCAATACAGGGTCGATCGGGATAGGCAATTTGCGCAGCCATAGCGTAGGGCAGGCCGCAGGCCATACTGGCCAAATTGCCCGAGACACTGTGCATTTGGCCCTGCTTAACCGGAATCTGACGCGCCCACCAGGTTGTGATCGTGCCCGAATCGCAGGCGACGATGGCATTGTTGCCCAAGCGCTTGCCCAGTTCCCAGGCTGGCACCTGCGGTTTCATCGGCATATCTTGGCGCGTGCCGCGTGTTTCCATCAATGCCCACCATTCCTGCATATTTTGCTGGGCCGTTTCTAGAAAGCTACGGTCACTTTTATACTCCAGCAAGGGCAGTAGATTATGCAGCGTCGGGCGCGTATCGCCGACCAAACCCACCTCCACCGGGTAGCGCAGCCCGATGCGCACGGGGTCAATGTCGATCTGCACCGCACGCACTTTGCCTGGCTTGGGATAGAATTCCAAATAGGGGAAAGAGGTGCCGATCATCAAGAGCGTGTCGCACGCCTCGATTGCCGCCTGTGAAGGGTAGGTGCCCAGCAAACCAATCCCACCAGTGGTATAGGGGCTGTCGTCTGGCACCGCAGCTTTGCCCAGCAAAGCCTTGATAATTGGTGCCCCTAGCCGTTCGGCCAATTGCTCCAATTCATCACTAGCCCCCAATGCGCCACGGCCACAGAGAATGACTACTTTCTGGCCGGCGTTGAGAATTTCCGCCGCCTGCTGCAAATTCTGTGTTTCGGGCAGCCCAGCCTTGCGCGCCGGTACATCGGCAGTATAGTGGGGCCGGTAACGTTTGGAGGTCGGTGCATCATCGACGGCCAGATCTTGCAGATCGACCGGCACGGTGATGTGGGCGACGCCGCGATAGGCCAAAGCATGACGACAGGCCAGATCGGTGACCGCTTCGATGTGGGCTGGTCCCATGACGCGGGCGTTGTAGATGCTCACATCTTCAAACAGTCGATCCAGGTCGACATCTTGCTGCCCATAGGTGTGTAGCAGATCGTGGAACTGGGCGCCGGTGATGGCCAATACCGGTTGGCCGTCCAGTTTGGCATCATAAAGGCCGTTGAGCAGGTGAATGCCACCGGGACCCGAGGTCGCCAGACAAACCCCCAATTTACCCGTAAATTTGGCATAACCGCAGGCCATAAAGGCGGCCGTCTCTTCATGGCGCACCTGGACAAAGCGAATCTTATCTTGGCGCTTGCGCAAGGCTTCCATAATACCATTAATCCCGTCACCGGGCAGGCCAAAAATGACCTCAACGCCCCAGTCGCAAAGGGTTTCAATCATCACATCGCCAGCCGTTTTGGCCATTAGACTTTACTCCAAAGTTGTAAGGATATTCAAGATTGATTTGGTGCTGATTGGTTTATCTTGCGCCCACTTGTGCAAACGCATATTAGTGCACATTAATTTAGCAAAAAGTAATCGGCAATGACATATATCGAGGCATAGAGAAAAGATATAGATTAGGGCAGATTTAGACCTTACTTGGCTCGATTAGCTGGATTATGTCTAGATAGACTAAGATAGACTAAGATAGACTAAGCTCTGTACCTGTTTAGCCAGCAAGCTTAATTGAAGCGAAAACAACTCTTTGATAGAATTGGGGTTCAGCCGGGATCCAAGCGGTTGACGAGTGGGCGGGAGAACGGAGAGGGCGTGAGCACAACAAATATTTGGGCGCGCATGATGCAATGGGGACGCGCAGAGCTGACCTTGTTGATTATCCTGCTAATCGTTGTCAGCGGTGTCTGGGGCTTTATCGAGTTGGCGGACGAAGTAATTGAAGGCGAAACGCAGATGATCGACGAGCGTATCTTGCTCGCGCTGCGCAACCCGCAGGATCAGACTGATCCATTGGGGCCGCCGTGGGTGGAAGAGATGGG
>JBBRVA010000817.1:0-3883 GCA_038247295.1 Caldilineales bacterium
CAATAATTTTTCTAGTACACTTGGGCGGAAATAACCATACTATTCTCCGGTGAATCAGTAGTGAATCAGTAGGACAGTGAGACAGTACAAACACTGTTCTACTGTCCTACTGATTCACTGTCTTACTTACGCCCAAGTGTACTAGAGAGTCACGAGAGAAATCATGCATCCCATCCAATTTGGTTACTGTGTTCCCATTTTTGCTTATCCGGGCGGACGCCTTTTCCGTACGCCCAACTATGCCCAACTCGACCCGCCGCGCACGATCAAGCTGGCGCAAACCGCCGACGCGCTGGGTTATGATTCGCTCTGGGTGGCCGATCACTTGATGCTTGGCCACGAGCAGGCGATTATGGAAGGCTGGACGACGTTGGCGGCGCTGGCCGGCGCCACGACGCGCGCCCGCCTGGGCATGATCCACCAAGGCCATTTCTTCCGCAACCCGGCCCTGGCCGCCAAGATGACGGCCACACTCGATCAGATTTCGGGTGGGCGTTTCATCTATTTTATCGACGCTGGCTATGGCCGCGCCGAGCATGCGGCCTATGGCCTGCCCTATCCAGACACGATAGAAGAACGGATGGCGCAGGTGGTCGAAGGGCTGGAACTGACGTTGGCGCTCTGGCAGGCGCGCACGCCGATCAGCCATGCGAGCACCCATTTTCAAGTCGTAGACGCGGTTTGTAATCCGCCACCGGTGCAACAGCCGCATCCACCGGTCTGGTTTGGCGAGGCGCATCCATCGATTTTGGCGGCTTGTGCCAAGTATGGTCAGGGCTGGAATACGGTGCCGGTCGGCATGGCGGAAGTGCGCAACCGCCTGGCTGCTTTGGCCAGCGCGTGTGAAGCGGTAGGGCGTTCGATCGAGGAATTGGAACGGAGTTTGGAGATCCAGATTTTGATTGCGCCCGATATCGCCACGCTGCGCCAAAAGTTGCAGGCGATGATCGCGTTGGCGCCAACCGACGCGCCCAACGTAGATTTGCAGGCATTTCTCGCCGGCGAGACCGATACCATCCCTGCTGCCTTTGCCGATGTCTGGCTGGTCGGCACGCCGGAGCAAGTGGCCGAGCAGTTGCGCAGTTATATCGAGCTGGGCATTACGCATTTTCTGTTGTGGTTTATGGACGCACCGGACGAAGATGGTTTGCGGTTATTTGCCGAACAGGTCGCGCCGCGCTTTCGCTGACGGCACTGAGCAATTGTAAACACGGATTTAGAAAAACACGGATACTGCTCTAGACACAGGACCTAAATCAGTGTCTATCTGTGCAATCTGTGTACAAAAATTGAATGGTTAGCGCGTTGTTTTATCCGTGTTTTTCAAATCCGTGTTTACAAAAGTCAAATGGGCGTCCATACCATCGCTTTGTCCAGCGGATACATGGGACGCTGAATGTGTTGATAGGGCAGGCGTTCCAATGCCTGGTTGGCGGCGCCGAGGCTTAGCGCCATGTAGGCCAGCGGCGCCACCCGCAGCAGATCTGGGAAGAGATAACCCAGTTTCACGACGACAATTTTGTGCGCCAGTGGATCGACGCCCACCTGCGTAAAGTCGCTCACTTTTGTGAAGGCCGTCCGCCGTTCGGTGATGATCACTTTCACCGTCTCTACTTGAACGACGGCTTGGTGACCCTTTTCACGATCGCTGTCAAACAAGCCGAGCACCTGACCGCGCACCGGCAATGGCTGGCCATGGATCCGATCCAACTTGCCGCCCAGGCTCAACTCGACGGTTGCGCCAATCCCAGCCACTTCACAAATCGCCACCGCCGCGGCATCGGTGAGGCCGGCCACTACGGCGCTAGGCGGCGCATGGATGAGCACGCGGGCCAGACAGAGCGGAAGGTCACCCACGGCGCCGGCGGTGGTATTGTCGCCGCTGTCGCTGATGAAAACCGTGGTTTCGGGCGCGGCCAACGCCCAGGTAATACATTCGTCAATCGAACCGACCGGTGTGCCAAAATGAAATTCTGTGCGTGCGTCCCAATACGTTTGCGCCAGTTGGCGCGCTGCCTGGTGGATTACTTCTGGATCAGTGCCTGTCACCACCGCCGCGGCGTGGGCGCGCGCTTCGTCGACCCAAGCAAAACCGACAAATAAGGATGCATCAAGCACGCCCGGCAACTGATCAATTTGATCTAGCGCGGCCCATAACCGTTGGCCGGGTTGCATATCCGTGCGCGTGGATTCGCCAGAAAGCAGCACTGGGATCGGTACACAGGCAATTTGGGGTCGCACACCGTTGGTCCACGCATCCACCAACATGCGGCAAGCCTTGTGGCGTGTCTCGACTGTATCGCGGTGGGGCGCAGTACGATAGGCCGTCAGTAGATCAATCTGACCGGTATAGGCGGGCGTGATATTGCCGTGCAGATCCATGCTGGCGGCAATCAGCGCATTGGGGCCAACTACGGCGCGTACTGCCGCCGCTAGATCAGCTTCGGCATCGGCCATATCTGTCACATACATCGCGCCGTGCAAATCCAGGTAGACGCCATCCACCGGTCCCCAGGCCGTCAAACGGGCCAGCAGATCCGTCTTTAGCGTCTGGTAAGCATTGGCCGTGACCGCGCCGCCCGGCAGCGCAGAGGCAAAGAGCGTGGGCAAAAATTCGGCCTCAAGCTCAGACAAAAAAGGGTAACGACCGCTGTCGAAGAGGGCTTGATCCGTCAAAACGATAAAGTCGTTGAGGGTGGAAGGCACGGGGGAAAAGTTGCTAGCTTCGATGGCGATGCCGCCAAAGGCGATACGCATAAGTTGCCTCATTCAAATTTGACGCTTTTGCAAGAATTGATGTTGTCAACAGACGAGTTATATCAGCGCACAAGCTGTCTAGCTGCCCATCTTTCATCTTCCTCGGCCAACGGCGGCTCCGGCGCTTGATGGTAATCAATGGCCAGATCATACCCGCCTAGATCGTACAGTTCGTGCAAGATTTGATTCAGGGGTAGCAGTGGCTCGTCCTCACCCCGCCGCAGGGGAATGGGAAAAGTTGGAATCGTTTCCCGTATGCCAAATAAATAGATCGCGGCGCGTGGACGCTGCCAACTACGGCTGACGACAATCCGGTAATCGCTCTGGGTTGACTCATGCTGGTCAGGCAGCTTCATCGCAAATGGTTTCCCAGCGCGCAGTAGATCAATTTTAATCAAACTCGTCCGGCTGGCTAGCACCTTCATCCGCTTTTCTTCGTACTGCGTACGCCCCTCTTTGCCCAATTTGTTGGTTGGGGAAAGAATCTCAATCACCGTTATTACTTCCTGGGTTGCGACATCGCGCACTTCTAGAAAGCGTTCTTTTATTTCTTCTGACACGGGCAATTCACCGCTGAGAGGCACAGATGTAGGAGCCGCTCTAATCATGGTTAATGGCGCGTCTTTCCATTCAGATCTGATTAGGACATCTGGCATGCCTACTAAACGATCATCCGGTGGTAACAGCGATAAATAGGTTCTCTGCTCAATTGCCACGCGGTACCGTGGACGCAATAACGGCGTCAGAAATCTACGAATGCTAGCAATCAAATCTGTATGGACTTCTTCCCATAGACCACGGCGCTCTAGATAGGGATCCATCCCTGGAAATGGTGTTGGCATCTTGCCTCCTTGCTGACTTCACCTACGTTACATTGTATCACAATTGCTGGACAGGTTCAACCAAACCCGCGCCGGCCGCCCCCTCCGCTGCGCCGTGAACTGCTGCTGCGCCCCGAACTGGACGAACTGCTACGGCTACTGCGCGAACTCCAACTGCTGCTGGACGAACTTGATCCGCCGCTGTAGCCGCCGCCCCCATCGCCCGAACTGGCCGACTCTAAAATAGCGGTGCCCAAATTTGTGCGGCGTGGCATCCAGCGGCTCATGCCGATGAGCGCGAAGCC
>JBBRVA010000818.1:0-3870 GCA_038247295.1 Caldilineales bacterium
GGCCAGTGCGCCAGCATTGTTGACCAGAATATCGATCTGGCCAAACGTTTGCAACGTCTGCTCCACCATCGCCTCCACCTGCCCAGCATTAGCAACATCCGCCACCACCGACAGGCTTTGGCGGCCCAGCGCGGCAATCTCCTGTGCCAGGTCTGGCAGGCCGGCCCAATCAGGTGAATTGATGCGGCGCTCCACCACATCGTTGATCACAACATCGGCGCCTTCCTGCGCCAGCCGCAACGCAATTGCGCGCCCCAGGCCATGTTGACCACCAGATCCGGTGATCAGTGCCACTTTGCCATCAAGATTGTACATAGTTGTTCCTCTACTTCATCCTTTAGTTTTTTGAAAACTACCGTTTTTCTACGCCGAGTGCAAGCTAAACATTTGGTAACGATTCACATCTTGCATTTTGCTATCATATATAGTATCATCGAAACATGAGCAAGGCAGACAGAATCCTCGAAAAGATGCGAATAAATCCGCGTGACTGGCGGATCGATGATTTGAAGACAGTCGCCAATGCTACGCTTATAGAATGGCGACAACGAGGAACCAGTCATGTAGTCTTTGTACGTTCGGACGGAGCTACGCTGCCCGTGCCTGCTCATCGACCCATTAAACCGATTTACATTAAGAAATTTATCGAATTTGTGAGCGAGTGAATGATGAAAGATTTAACCCAGTATCCATTTGAGATTCGTCCCTTAACCCAAGATGAAGGCGGTGGCTATCTCATTTCGTTTACGGATTTCTCTGAGTGCATTGCGGATGGCGAAACGCCAGAGGAAGCTATCCGCAACGGGCTGGACGCACTCCCAGAAACGATTGCCGCCTTGGAAGAGATGGGCCTTCCTGTGCCAGAGCCAGCCAGCGGCGGCAGCTACAGTGGAAAATTCATGCAACGGATTCCCAAAAGTCTCCACGGTCGCCTAGCCTTGCGCGCCAAGCAAGAAGGAGTTAGCATGAATACGTTGGTGACTTCATTTTTGGCGGAAAGTCTAGGCGCGCGGGAAGCGCAGCGCTAGCAACGATCCTGGATCTTACCCCTTTATACCTCAGGGCTGGCCTGCATCATCCAACTCGGCTTCATCGCGGATGAGTTTATCACAAGCAACACCAAATACATCGCAAATTTTCGTGAGCATCACGATATTGGGTATCTTCTTCCCCGTTTCTATTTCCCAAACAAAATTCTTACTGACACTCAGCTGGTCACCAAGCTGTTTTAAGGACAGCCCGCGTCGCTCGCGTAAGGTGCGTAATTTTTCCCCAAATCGTTTCATATCTTTTAACCGTGAGTCAAATTTGACGCATAAAAGAGCCTATGTTACCATATCGTCATGCTATAGCGTGACGATATGGTAACAATTGCACCTTGAAGGGAGACAATCAGATGGCAACCTACGACCACAAGCAAGTCTTCGCCGATTACGCCCAGGGCGCGATCACGCCGGAAATGGCGGTCGGCCACAGTTTGCAACACATTGATAAATTGTATGAAGCCCAAACCACGGCACGCAGCGCATGGCGCATGGAAATCGACGCGCTCAAAAAGCAGATCAGCACCCAACAGGCGCTGATTGAGCGCCTGACCGCCTTTATGGAAAAGGTGCTGCGCACACAAAAAAAGCTGAATGCGCCCAGCCCATCCAAGCCAAATCAGCCTTGAGTAGACAGGCAAGCTAACCGCTAGACCCGTGAAGTTCGGCTCCTCCACCGAGCTTTTTATGATAAAGCGTAATGGGCAATTTCGGCAAGTTGCTTGGCTAGAAGATGAGGCACTTGGACGGTTCTGAATGATCCTGCACTGTCCCGTCCTTCAACCTCGAAATAATATACCTATGCATCACCAGCTAGAAGAGCACGGGCAAGATCGAGAAGATCCGCCCGGCGGCCATGGCTTACGCCGCTCCCGTAAACCCGGTGGCTTTTTGGACAAGCACCGGTAGAGCGATTGGATCTGAATCGCATTCAAGCTTGTAGAACTTTAAGAGGAATTAGATAGATCATCGTAGCCTGGGTAAGGTATACTGTTTACTTGACAGGCAGGCCAGGCGATCCGCTTCCGTTACTCGCGATGGCAGAATGCGGTGCGCAAAGCTGTGCAGTCATCAAGCTTGCTTTATCATTCATTCTTTAGCATGAGGAGATTTATGCGTATACGATTGTTAGTTCTGTCCGCCCTGTTTGCACATATGATTTCCATATCCTGCTCGGTTTCTGGGGCGCTGCTGCTGTAAACGCCAGTCCTGTTTTAAGCGGTTCGCAGCAAGCGGCAAGTATTCTGTTCAGCGACGATTTTGAAGCGGGTGCGCTTGAGGCGAGTTGGTCAACTGGAAAGACAGCAAGCGGCGTTGTCGAACTCAACACTGTTTATCCGCACAGCGGTGCGCAGGGTGTGTTCTTGGGCCAAAAATTAGTGGGCAACGCCTCCGGTTCCCTAGTTTTGGCGCTTGACCTGTCTGGCCAGACCGATGTCTTCCTGGATTTCTGGGTGCGGGCAACAGGCGATTATGCCTATCGAACTGTGTCGATCAGCGACAATGGCGGCACAACCTGGAAGTTGATTCATGACCTGGATAACACATCCCAGAGCTTCAGCCACGAAATTCTCAATATTAGCGATGCGGCAACGGCGAATGGGTTAGCGCTCAACAACAACTTCCGCATTAGCTTCTACTTTGGTGCCTACCATCAATTAGCCAACGACGGTCTCGTCATCGACGATGTCAAGCTGGTCAAAACGAATCTGTCTGGAAAAATTTACAATGAGGCCGTTGCGGCGGGCAATGAGGTGGCGGGTGCTTTTGTGGAGGCTTGTCTTACTGGTGGAAACTGCCAGACGACGACCAGCCATGACGATGGCTCCTATCAATTTGGCGATTTATCGCCTGGCGCTTACACGTTACGCGTCTTGCCACCAGCGGGGAATAACCATTTAATTGGCAATCTTGGCCCACTAACGCTCGCCGCAAATACACCGCTCGCCAATCAAGCTATCATCTTGCCCAAAGCGACTGGGATGCCAGCCGGCACAACGGTTACCCCCGCGCTACCGCCGATTGGTGGGGTGCCTAGTGTGTACTGGAATACTCCGTTATTGCTAACCCACAAAGGCTGCGCTGGCGGTACCGCCACTTATCAAATGTTTTTGGATGGTGCGGTCGTCCGTAACGGACCGATGCTGGAAACACCTGCGGGTACATATTCTGTAACGCTTGCGCCTTTGCACCCGCTACATGGTAGTGTTCAGCTTGTAGTTACCCTGATATGCCCTGATGGCCCTCAACTACCACCGATTAATTTCAATCTCTGGATTGATCCGAGTGGCTTCGTGGTTAACACGGTTGGGGCGCCGATCGCAGCAGTAGAGGTCAGTTTGTATCGCTCGGACTCGCCAGATGGCCCATTTGAACTCGTCGCCAACGGCAGCGGGGTTATGTCACCCGCTAATCGCGTCAACCCGATGAAGACGGAAAGCACGGGCCGTTTCGGCTGGGATGTGATTGCTGGTTACTATCGCGTGCGGGCAGCGAAAACTGGCTGTACGGCACCTGGCAGCGACCAAACCTTTCACGAAACCGCCGTACTAACGATCCCGCCACCGGTTACCGATCTGCGGATCGAGCTCGATTGCGGCGAGTCTGGCGTGTTTTTGCCGCTCATCCGCCGCTAATGGGTATTGCTCAATTCGAATTTACACAGAGCGCCGGACGCTAACCGTCCGGCGCTTTTCTTATCGCCAATTATACCATCGCCAACCCCGCATCCAACTGTTGCAGATCAATCGCCAATCCACCCCGCGCATTGATCTCGGCGCTGGCTGCGTCTGTAAAACCAGCGCGTGCGAAAAGGGCATCGTGCAAC
>JBBRVA010000819.1:0-3860 GCA_038247295.1 Caldilineales bacterium
ACCTACCTGCCTCCCTTCCCCTACTCCTCTGCTTCAACTTCTTCCACAAAACTAGCCAGTAATTCACGAATTTCTTGCGCGCAAGCTCCATTCAAGCCGCTGTTATACCAGACGCGCATCTCATGCGTAAGCTGATCGAGCAAGGCGAGATATTGATCGTGGCCGGCCAGCGTTTCATCTTCGGCCAGGCTGACATATTCTTGATGCTGCTCGAACCAGCTGTCGAGATATGGCTCTGCCGCCTGAGGGTGGGGCCCCCAGTGGCCTTGATAGTTCCACTCTTCATCAAAAATCAGTAAAAGCGGCAGATCAATTTCAACCAGATCGTTGTTTAGGTCAAATTCATCGACGAGTGCTGCGATCAGAGACAGATCATCTGTATCGCGCAAGATACGCAGGGTAAAGCGCGGCGAAGAATGGGCGACCCGCATCAGGATCGGCAGCGTAACAACCGTGTCCGGGCTTTCTTCATGGATGACGGCGACAAAATTTAGTGGGTCAGGGTAATTGATAAAAAAGGTTTGTTCTTCAAGCGGAATCCGAACTTCCTGGTAGCGATGGCGGATTATGTCCGCAAGCGCTGGCGCTTGTGCGAAAAACTCACGCAGCATCAAGCTCGACGTATAGGCGATCACCTTCTGCTGGACAGGTAAAATTTTAATTCCTGCTTTGTTATCCATTTGCTGTACTTCTAACCGGTCTTGAACAAGGTTCGTCATTGGGTTAACCGTGATTGCGTTCCTTCGTTGATAAAACGGCTGACCAAGCCGGGATCAATTGCCCGCTTAACCCATTGTAACACAGGGTGGTTGTGCTGTGCGTGTGCAGGCAAACAATTTTGTAAAAAACAGCCTAAATTGACGAAAGCTGTAAACCGTGTTATCTTGCCGTTTTAGCAGAATTATCTTCAAGGTTGGCTCATCAGCCGAAAGTGTGTAAACACGATATTTTACTCAACCGTAAAACATTGGTTTGCACACTTTGCACAGATGAGCCGCAATGTTACGTTTATGCGGCTGTAAGGAGTCTTTTTATGGATTTTAACCCCACCATTCTGAATGATAGGGGCGTTCAGACCGACCACTTTGTCACATGGACCGACGCCACTGATCCACGTGAACTATTGGCAGAAAACGATCCTGAAATTTATGCCGCGATTGATCTGGAACGCAAGCGGCAGTTTAGCGGCGTTGAGTTAATTGCCAGCGAAAACTATGTGTCGGGCGCTGTGCTGGCCGCAATGGGTAGCGTCTTGACGAACAAATATGCCGAGGGCTATCCAGGCAAGCGCTATTATGGCGGTTGCGAATTTGTCGACGTTGTTGAACGGATCGCCATTGATCGGGCTAAAAAGCTATTTGGCGCCGAACATGCCAATGTTCAACCCCACTCTGGCGCCCAGGCCAACGCCGCCGTCTATCTAGCCTTGCTCAAACCGGGTGATAATGTGTTGGCGCTCAAACTGGACCACGGCGGCCACCTGACGCATGGCTTTCACCTGAATAGCTCTGGCCAGCTTTACAATTTTCACCATTACGGCGTCAACCGCGAAACCGAGCGCATCGATTACGATGAAGTGCAGCGTTTGGCCGAGCAGCACCAGCCCAAGTTGCTGGTCGCCGGGGCTAGCGCCTATCCGCGCTTTTTTGACTTTGTCCGGCTGCGCGCGATTGCTGACCGCGTCGGCGCTAAGTTGATGATGGATATGGCGCATGTGGCTGGTTTGGTGGCCGCTGGTTTGCACCCCGATCCAGTGCCTTACTGTGATATTGTCACCACGACCACGCACAAAACATTGCGTGCTGCGCGTGGCGGTATGATCCTCTGTCGCGAACAATATGCCAAAGAGATCGACCGCGCCGTCTTTCCCGGCCAACAGGGTGGTCCATTGATGCATATGATCGCCGGCAAGGCCGTTGGCTTGGGTGAGGCGCTGCGACCCGAGTTCAAAACGTACCAGCAAAAGGTGCTCGACAATGCGCAAGTGTTGTCGAACACATTGCGGGGCGAAGGGCTGCGGATTGTCAGCGGTGGCACAGATAACCACTTGATGTTGGTCGATCTGGGCGTGTTGGGCAGCGATGCACAGGGTGTTGAGATTACGGGCAAGGGTGTAGAAAAGGCGTTGGATAAGGCCGGTCTGCACTGCAACAAGAATATGATTCCATTTGACCCCAAGCCAGCGTTGGTTACCAGCGGTATTCGGTTGGGAACCCCGGCGGCTACCACACGGGGCCTGGGCGCCGCCGAATTTGTCCAAATTGGGCAATGGGTTGCGGCCATTGCGCGCGACCCGCAGAATCTCGCTTTGCAAGAACAGACCAAACAGGACGTAAAGACGTTGGTGCAAGATTTTCCGGTGCCGGCGTAGCTTACTTTATTCCCCCTCAACAAACGACATTTTTCCCTGCGAAATGGAAGAACACGGATGCTGACGTCAGAAATCCGTGTTCTTCCTTTTCGCACCCACCTAATTCAGGCTTGAGGCTTTATGTCCGTTTCAACGGCAACGTCGTCAACCGTAACGTCGCCAACCGTTTATAGCCGGCGCGAACAAATCGGTTGGTATTTTTATGATTGGGCTAATTCGGCTTTTTCTACTACCGTCATTACTGTCTTTTTAGGCCCCTATCTTACCTCGGTTACGCAAAATGCGGCCGATACCACTGGTTATGTCTATCCATTGGGCATCCCCGTCTTGGCTGATGCCTTTTTTCCGTATCTGGTTTCATTGTCGGTCGTGCTGCAAGTCTTCTTTTTGCCAATCCTGGGCGCCATCGCCGACTATACGAATGCCAAGAAGCCATTAATCGGACTCTTTGCCTACATTGGCGCGTTTGCCACGATGGCAATGTTTTTTCTGCAAGGCCAGAATTATTTGTTGGGTGGCGCGCTGTTTTTGCTGGCTAACCTTAGTTTTGGCGCCTCGATTGTCTTTTACAACGCCTTTCTGCCCGAAATTGCCAGCCCTGATGATCGTGACCGTGTCTCGTCACAAGGTTGGGCAATGGGCTATCTGGGCGGCGGTCTGTTGCTCGTCTTAAATTTAATTTTCTATCTCCAGCGCGAATCACTGGGCATCAGCGAAGGGTTTGCCGTGCGCATCTGTCTGGCTTCGGCCGGCCTCTGGTGGGCAATTTTTACATTGATTCCATTGGCACGCTTGCAGCCGCGCCAACCGCAAAAACAGTTGCCCGTTGGCGAACGGTTTATTAGCATCGGCTTCAAACAATTACGGCACACGCTGCGTGAATTGCCACGCTATCCGCATACGCTGCTCTTTCTTATCGCCTATTTGTTGTATAATGACGGCATTCAAACGGTAATCTCGCTCTCATCACAATTTGGCAGCGCCGAGTTGAAACTGGATCAGCAAACGCTGATCACGTCGATTCTAATGGTGCAATTTGTCGCCTTTTTTGGGGCATTGGCCTTTGGCTATCTGGCAAAATGGATTGGCACCAAACGCGCGATTCTGCTCAGCCTGGTGATTTGGACAGGGACAGTCTATGCCTCTTATGCCCTCATTCAGCCGAATAGTCCGATCCAGTTTTATTTGCTGGCCGCCGCAATTGCGATTGTGTTGGGGGGGAGCCAAGCCCTGAGTCGTTCGGTTTTTTCATTGATGATTCCTAAAGGTCAGGAGGCGGAATATTTTAGCCTCTACGAAGTGAGCGAACGGGGCACCAGTTGGTTGGGGCCGTTGGTTTTTGGGTTGGCGTTGCAGTTTACCGGCAGCTACCGCGTGGCCATTCTCTCGATTGTCGTGCTCTTCATCCTAGGCTTGATCGTCCTGACCCAGGTGAATATCCGGCGTGCCATTACAGAAGCGGGCAACGAAGCACCAACCGCTGTATAAC
>JBBRVA010000820.1:0-3836 GCA_038247295.1 Caldilineales bacterium
AATAAAGTTAATGTTATCTGTCATGCATATTGTCTACGCAGATACTCTAGCTGGCAAAACACTTTCCAGCGCAATATGGGTCAGAAAGTACTCTTCTCCTTCCGAGCTACTGACTGCATCCAGATAAGACGCAATTCCGCGCGGTTTGGGCAATTCTTCATCATCCTCTGTCATGCTTTGCAGGTGAAGGGCAAGCGCTGATCGCATCTGCTCGATCGTTTTTTCAAGTGTTTTACCGGTTGCAATACAACCCAAAACATCGGGAGAATAGGCTGAGTATCCAGTTTTACTTTTTTCGACAACAATCAAATACTTTTCCATTGTGGTTAACCTCCTTGACCTGCTACATTATACCAGAAGATTACTTCAGCCCAGCTTGTTTCAGAACGCTGTTCAATGTTCCTTTTTTGATTTCATCACTTGGCTTACCCGCAATGGTTACTTTACCCTGCTTGGTCGGATGTTTATATTGACGGTGGCTACCCTCCGTGTTGATCAAATACCAGCCATCCGCCTCAATTGCTTTGATAATATCTCTAACCTTCACAAAAGCGAACTTCGTCCTGGCCTGAATTGCATGATTGAATATAAAAATTAACGCCAAACCATAGAGTTGCTAGAAAAAGATGCGCAACTTTACAGCTTGGCGTAATAGCGTGCTTTACGTGGGATTACTTCTACTTCTTATCCCTTGACCGCACCCGCCGTCAACCCAGAGACCATATAGCGTTGGCCCACGATGTAGAGAATGGCGACCGGGATCGACATGAGCAAAGCCGCGGCGGATAGCTCGCCCCACGGCTGCACGTCACCCACAATCATCTGCGCCATGCCGATCGTCAACGTGTAGAGCCGTTCCTTCGACAGGAAAATATAGGCGAAGATGAACTCTTTCCAGGCCAGGGTGACGGCAAACATCGAGGCCGCTACCAGCGCCGGCATTACCAGCGGCAGCACGACTTTCCAAAAGGCCTGGAAGTGATTGCAACCGTCGATCATGGCCGCCTCTTCCATTTCTCTGGGAATCGAGGCGTAGTAGCCCATCATCAGCCAGGTGGCAAATGGCAGGCCAAATACGGGGTAGGCCACCATCAGCCCGGTCAGGCTGTTGGTCAGCTTGAGCGCCGTGAAAATCTGATACATGGGGATGAACATCATGATCGGCGGCATCAGGTAGGCGATCAGCACGCTGCTGGCGAAGAAATTGGCACCGCGAAAGCGCAAACGCGTCAGCCCATAGCCACCCATTGCCGCCACCAGCACCGAGACTAGCGTGCTCACCACCGATACAAGGATCGTGTTCTGATACCAAAGTGAGAATTTGCGTGTCGGGCCAAAGAGGGTGTCGAACTGTTCGCTGCTCCAGGGTGCTGGCCAGAAACCGTCAATCGTCACGATTTGCGTGTTGGTCTTGAAGGCGGTGATCGCTGTCCAAAAGAATGGCATCAACTCGAAGACGACGAAGATCAGCAAGATTACAAAGGCAACAACGTTGACCACGGCGCGGCCACCACGGCGCGCCCGGTGTTGGCTGGCCGCCGATTCGCCCACAAAGGCCTTGTGAAAAGCCTGGCTGATGGCGGCCAGGCCATTTTCAACCGCATTGTTGAGCATGAAGAAGAGTGCCACCACCCCCTTAACCACCATGCGCAACGGCCAGCCGATGATCGATAGGATTTGCATCACCCGATTTGGCTGATCTTCGCCTTCGCGCTCTTCCTGGCGACCACCGGCTGACATATAGCGGCCCAGCACAAAGATGAAGATCAACAGGATCGGTGACATCGTAATCGCAATTGCCACCGCCACGCCATAACGGGCGGCACCGAAGGCGTCGAAGGCCAGAATCGAGAAGACGCGCGTAGCGTTGACCGGACCACCGCCAGTGAGCAGAAAGATCATGTCAAAACTGTTAAAGGTCCAAATCGTCGAGAGCAACGTAGCGACGATGATCACATAGCGCAGACCGGGCAGCGTAATGTGCAAGAAGGTTCGCCACGCGCTGGCACCGTCGATAGTGGCTGCCTCGTAATACTCTTTGTCAATTGCTTTCAGACCGGCTAACAAGTTGATCACAAAGAACGGAATGCCACCCCAGACGTTGACCATGACCAGCGACGGCATGGCAGTGTTTACTGAACCCAGCCACGGGAAGCCTTTATCGATGATATTCCACTGGATTAAAAATTGGTTGATACCACCGTAGACCGGGTCAAGCAGCCCTTTCCAGGCGATCGCCGCCACCACCGACGGCACGATCCAGGGCAACAAGATCGCCGCCGTTAGAATGCCGCCAAAGCGCTTGAGCCGGTGCAGCAGGATCGCCACCGTCAGCCCCAACCAGAATTTAAAAAAGATCGACCAGACGGTGTAGACCACGGTATTCTTTACCGCCGAGACAAAATTGGGATCGGTCCAAACCGTCTCATAATTTCGCAGGCCAACCAGTGGGCCGATCTGAAGCGAAATTGTATTCGTAAAGCTCATGTAGACAGCGCGCAAGAGCGGGTAGGCGATCAGCCCGCCCATCAGCAAGATCGTGGGCAACACGAATACGTAGGCCGCGGCCCAATCTTTGCCCAGCAGATCGCGCAGCGCAGCCTGCCACGGGCGACGCGCGGCTGGGGGGCTTACCCGTACACCGGCAAGCGTGGTCTGGCTCATGGGATACCTCCTTAACAATTTACGATTTTTGATTTACGATTTACGATTTACGAGGATTCTTCGTCGAAACGTTTCTTCGTAAATCGTAAATCTGAGATCGTAAATCCAAAATTACTTCACGCCGGGTGCGCCCATCTCTTGGAAAATCTTGACAGCCGCTTCGGCAACTTGCTTAACAGATTCCGCCGCAGTGGACTGGCCATTGATCACGGCTGCAATCATGTCGGTGGGGAAGTTCTGCGCTTCGACGGCCGCGATCCACGGTGTGGCAGGGCCGGGGAAGGGTATTGCGTTCCAACCGGCGGGGTCAAGCGCACCTTCTTTCTGCGCAATGCTATTGGGTACGCTGGTAATCTCTTCCCAATCCCACATATTGGTGAAGGCAGGCAGTGCATAAGTGGTGGCGACCTTGTAGGTTTCTTTCATGGGCGCATCTTCAAAAAAGCTGAGGATCAACTCACGCGCCGCTTCTGGGTTCTTGCCGCCTTTGATCAGGCCAAAGTTCATCGTGCCCAAACCAAAGAAGCGCGCCAGCCCCGGCCCACCTTTGGGGTAGTCCCAAATGATA
The DNA here is from genome assembly GCA_038247295.1 of Caldilineales bacterium. Lineage (GTDB taxonomy): Bacteria > Chloroflexota > Anaerolineae > Caldilineales > Caldilineaceae > JAPLGZ01. The sequence goes on from JBBRVA010000820.1 coordinate 3,233, forward strand.
TCGTTGACAAATGGCACCTGATCGACGACGGCCTTCGCATAGACCGTGCCGCCATTTTGGGTATAGGCCAACTTGCCACCCAAGAATGCCTCGTTATTGGTCGGGTCCGTCCAACTCAAGACGCCTGGCGGCAACATGGGCTCCCACTGGGGATTGGTGTAGGTATCTACGATCCATTCGACCGCCTGAACGGCTTCGGGTGAATCGAGTGTGACAAATTGGCCGGTTTCATCCGTCCACGTGGCGCCAAACGAATGTAGAATGCGGTGGACCATCCAGTTGCCGTCGCCGCCGCGATTTACACTGATGCCCCAACCCCACATTTCCTTGGCGGGGTCAGAGACTTCCATACATGCCTCGCGCAACTCATCATAAGTTTTGATCGCCGTAATATCAATGCCGGCCGCATCCCAAATGTCCTTGCGCGCCCAGCCGCCGTCGCTGCGCACATGGTAGGGTACGGCGTACCAATCTCCATCAATCATCAGATCTTTCTTCTGGCGTGCACCGGTGTCGCCATGTTTGGCGATAATCTCTTCGACGAGATCGGTCACGGGTACAATCAGGCCAAGCTGGTTGTATTGCGGAACGCTGAGCGTGCGCT
>JBBRVA010000821.1:0-3830 GCA_038247295.1 Caldilineales bacterium
CTGGCCCACTGCTTGATCATCTAGCCCAGCAGCTAGGCCAAACGCCGATTGGCCAACCGGGCCTTTACCGCCAGTTACGGGCCGCCTATTACCAACGCATCGACGCGATCAATTTTAGCGTCGCGCATGATGATGGACAACGAGTTGCGGAGTTGCCCTTAGCCGATCTGATCTTGATCGGCGTGTCGCGGGTAGGCAAAACACCGTTGAGCATGTACTTGGCCATGTTGGGCTGGAAAGTGGCCAATGTGCCCTTGGTGCTTGAAGTGCCACCCCCCAAAGCGCTTTTCGCCGTCGATCGGCAGCGCGTCTTTGGCTTAATGATCGAACCTACCCAACTGATACGCCATCGCCGCACGCGCCAATCTGCGCTGGGCGTTACCACAGGCCCCTACTTTGATCGCCAAAACATTGCCGAGGAGTTGCGCGCCGCCAATCACCTCTTTTATCAGCACGGCTTCACGGTGATTAATGTCACCGATAAGCCAATCGAGAGCAGCGGCGACGAAATCATCACCATCCTCTCCCGCCTGGTGGGTTGAGCGCGTCATCGACGCAACTGGAGCAACGCGGCAGGATCCCTGCCATCCAGTCAGAATTCTGGCCAGCGTGGCCAGGATTTTATCTTTTTTGCCTATGGCTAAGATTTTACATCTCCATAAAACTGCCCGCTTGACCAGTCCCAATCCACTCCAGATGACCGGTTTCCCTGGGGTAGATTCATAGTATGCTAAAGAACAGATTGGACGGAGGCGTCGCTCTGTCTCACGGCCAGTAGTGCCTGTCGTTCATCCGCACAGCAAACGGTAGCCCCTAATCCTAAGCAGCGCGGGTAAGGCGACTCACACATAATCTATGCCCTATGTCCCCGTAATGTTGAGCATCAAATAAAGTTGGATGCAAGATGATGAATTGGGCAGCGCGCTCACCGATGCCGAAGGCAAGTTTCGCATTGACTACGAACGGGCTGATTTTACACGCACCATGCTGTCACCCTTGGTCAATCTAGCTTATTTTCAGCGTTTCGTGGTCTTGACAACGGGGCCAATCATAACTTAGAACAGACTTTTTGGGGCTTGGGGGCTGATATTACCAGTATATTTGATTCTACAGCAGTTGTCAATCATTTTTTGTAAGCTTTGGAACGCCGGTTTGCGCTGGGTTTGGCATTTTGAAATGCATTGCGCGCCGCCTCAAGATAGTTTATACTTTTTTCGTGAATTGGTGTGACTAAGGCAACGAGAAGGAGTTGTTTTTTCGGAACAGCCGCAAGACTTCGTCAGTGCCATCAAACCTGTTATATCTCAAGGAATCAGAGGAACCGCATGAAAATAACTAACATTGAATGCTATCCCGTCTGGGGTGGGCAGCGTAATTTTCTCTTTGTCGTCGTCGATACCGACGAAGGCATCTCCGGCGTCGGCGAGGCGGGCATCACCGGCCGCGAGCTCGCCGTGATCGGCGTGATCGAGCACTTTAAGCCCTTACTGATCGGCCAGGACGCCGGGCGCATTGAGCATATCTGGCAAATGCTCTTCCGCGGTGGCTTCTTCCCGGCGCAGCGGATTGTCACCTCGGCGATGGCGGCGATCGACATTGCCCTGTGGGATATCAAGGGCAAGGCGCTGGGCGTGCCGATCTATGAATTGCTCGGCGGGCTTGTGCGCGACAAGGTGGTCTGCTATCCGCACAATGTCGGCCACAGCATGGAAATTCAATCGCTGGTCGAGTCTTGTCTGCAAACCAAGGAGGAGGGCTGGAAATTTGTGCGCTGGGGTTTGCCGCAGGATGGCAATATTCTGGAGCCGCGCCAGTCTGTGTTGGCTGCGATCAAACAGTTCCATGCCGTCCGCGAGGCTGTGGGCGATGAGATTGAGATAACCTTCGATGTGCATACGCGCCTTGATCTGCCGGACGTGGTCTGGCTCTGTCGCGAAATTGAGTCCACCCGGCCCTTCTTTATCGAAGACCCGTTGCGCTGTGAGAATCCCAATTCGTTCAAGACATTGCGCCCGCGTGTGCATGTGCCCATTGCGGCTGGTGAACAGTTCAACTCCAAGTGGGAATTCCGCGAATTGATCGAAGAGGAATGGATCGATTACGCACGCGTCGATCTCTGTATTGCCGGCGGCATCACCGAAGCCAAGAAGATTATGGGCTGGTGCGAGACGCATTATATCAAAATGGCCGTCCACAATCCGTTGGGTCCCATTTCGTCGGCGGCCTGTCTGCAACTGAACTTGGCGTGCCCCAACTTTGGTGTGCAAGAGCAGCCGCGCAAAACCGGCACCGTGCTCACCGATGTTGTGCCCGTGCAGCCAGAGTGGAAAGATGGTTATCTGCTGCCGCCGACGCGCCCTGGTTTGGGCATCGAATTTGATCGGGAAGCGGCCAAGAAACATCCTTTCCAAATGGCCGAGCTGCCCCACTTGCGCCGCTTGGATGGCTCGGTGACCAACTGGTAAATTATCATGAAAATAACCAATATTGAAACCTATCCTGTGTGGGGCGGACATCGTAACTTTATCTTTGTCGTGATCGATACAGATGAAGGCATCTATGGCGTGGGTGAAACGGGTATTACGCGGCCAGAACAGTCGATCATTGGCGCGATTGACCACTTCAAGGAATTGTTAATCGGCCAGGATCCGTTCCGGATTGAGCACTTCTGGCAGGTGATGGCGCGCGGCGGCTTTTTCCCAGCGCAGCGCCTGCTGATGTCAGCGATCTCGGCGATTGACATTGCGTTGTGGGATATCAAAGGCAAGGCGCTGGGCGTGCCGATTTATGAACTGTTGGGCGGGCGGGTACGCGATAAAGTGCCCTGTTATCCGCACAACGTGGGCCACGCCATGGAAATTGAACCGCTGGTAGAGTCTTGTTTGAAAAGTAAGGAAGAGGGTTGGAAGTTTGTGCGCTGGGGCTTGCCCCAAAATGGTCAAATCTTAGAACCGCGCCAGTCGGTTTTGACGGCGCTCAAACAGTTCCAGGCCGTGCGCGAGGCGGTGGGCGACGAAATCGAGATCACGTTTGATGTCCACACGCGGCTCGATCTGCCGGATGCGGTCTGGCTTTGTCGCGAAGTGGAACAGTTCCGGCCCTTCTTTATCGAAGACCCGTTGCGCTGCGAAAACCCAGATTCATTCAAAACGTTGCGTCCACGCGTGCATGTGCCATTGGCGGCAGGTGAGCAGTTTTGTTCCAAATGGGAATTCCGCCAGATGATCGAGGAGGAGTGGATCGACTATGCCCGCATCGACCTCTGCATCGCCGGCGGCATTACCGAATCACGCAAGATCGCCGGTTGGTGCGAGACACACTACATCAAGATCGCCACGCACAACCCGTTAGGACCGATTTCGTCCGCCGCTTGTTTGCAGCTCAACCTGGCCACGCCCAATTTCGGCGTCCAAGAGCAACCGCGCAAGACCGGCACCGTGCTCACCGATGTAATTCCCGTTCAGCCAGAATGGGCAGATGGCTGTCTTCTGCCGCCCACGCGGCCAGGGCTGGGCGTCGAATTTGATCGAGAAGCAGCCCGCAAAAGCCCCGCCCAGTCGCGTCCGTCGATTAATCTGCGCCGGTTGGATGGATCGTTTACGAATTGGTAGGATAAAAAACGTAACTGTTCAGGCTTACCCACAGTAGAGACGCAAAATATTGCGTCTCTACTCTCTGGCTTTGGTATTATAAAGTTCACCAGACACAAAGAAACTTGCCCAGCCAGATGTATCGGCGAAGATCTCACGCATGAGTAGCGATCAATTCTTGTCCAATATAGTCATCATGATGCAAGCTCACATCGGTTTTGTCTGATGTTATTACACCAG
>JBBRVA010000822.1:0-3829 GCA_038247295.1 Caldilineales bacterium
CAGGAAGTGAAGACCCTTTGTAACCGGTTGCAAGGACACAGCGGACGCCTGTTGACCCTGGTCGGGCCACCCGGTGTCGGCAAGACGCGTTTGGGGTTGGCAGTGGCAGGCCACTTGGAGCCACTGTTTAAGGATGGTGCTCGCTTTGTGCCGTTGGCCGCGGTGATCGACCCGGACTTTGTGGCCACCAGCATCGCCAATGAACTCGAACTGGCCGATACCGGCCAGCAATCACCAGAGCAGCGTTTGATCCACGGTTTGCGCCAGAAAAAACTGCTGCTGGTGCTCGACAATTTTGAGCAGATCTTGGCGGCTGCCCCCTTGTTGGCCACGTTATTGGCAGCCTGTCCGGGGTTGCACCTGTTGGTGACCAGCCGTGAGCGGCTCCATTTGCGCGCTGAGCAACGCTTCCCCGTGCCACCACTTGATCTGGACTTTGCCTGCGCCCTCTTTGTCCAGCGGGCGCAGGCGGTTGATCCCGGCTTTGAACGCACCGCGGAAAATCAGCCGATCCTGGAAAAGATTTGTCAGCGGCTTGACTGTCTGCCGTTGGCGATTGAACTCATCGCCGCGCGCATTGATTTGTTTTCACCCCAAAGTATGCTGACCCGTTTGCAGGCGCATGCACTCGATCTACTCGCGGATAACGCGCAGGATGCACCAGCGCATCAGCAGACATTGCGCAAGGCCATTCAATATAGCTATGATCTATTAGCGGAGCGCGAACGTGTCTTGTTTCGCACGCTAGGCGTGTTTGTCGATGGCTTTGACCTGGAAGCTGTCGCTCATTTTGGTTTCAGCGGCGAAGCATTGCAAGCGTTAATCAACAAAAGCCTTGTGCATCTCCCTGTACGCCAAGTCGCTGCTGGTTCGACTGGGGAGGGGGAACGGCGCTTTCTGTTGTTGGAAATGCTGCGTGAATACGCACTGGAGCAGTTAAACGCCCACCAGGAAATAGCGGAGACAAAACAGCATTATGCCGCCTATTACCTAGAACTGTTGGAGCGGTCAGAACATGAGATACGAGGCAAACAATTTGGTGCATGGCTGGGTCGCCTAGAAAGCGAACATAACAACTTGCGCGCTGCACTCGCCTGGGCCATTGCCCAGGAGGATGGCACGACCGCCTTGCGTTTGTGCGGAGTATTAGATTGGTTTTGGGCTTGGCATGGGCATTGTCAGGAAGGGAAAACATGGCTGGAAAAATCTCTCGCCGTCAGTGCAGATACACCCCTGACTGTGCGGGCAAAGGCGCTTAGCGCGGTTGGACACATGCATCACATCTTGGGCAACCATGCCCAGGCACAAACCTGGGTTGAAAAGAGTTTGACGATCTACCAAACAATCAATGATCAGCGCAACGTCGCTGAGATGTCGCTGCAACTGGCAGGAATCATCCGCAAGCAGCATCGCTATACGCAGGCCAAGTTTTTCTACGAACAAAGTCTCAAGATATTTCAGACCCTCGGAGAGCATGGGCGCCCAGGAGTTCACATCGGCTTAGGCAATCTCGCCATGAATCTAGGGGATTATGGGCAAGCCCGAACACATTACGAACAAGCCTTGCTAGGCCAACGTGCTAGCGGCGATAAATTGGGCATAGCAGAAGTCTTGCCGAGGCTTGCCCTACAAGCCTTTCATCAAGGCGACTATTCTCGTGCGAGCGTTTGTTGCGAAGAACTGTTAGCGCTTGCTCAGGAGCTTGGCGATCCAGAGAGTGAAGTCAATGCCTACAACCAACTAGGCAGCATTGCAATCCAGCAAGGCGAACTGGCACAAGCGACCCGCTATCTTACCCAGAGTTTTACATCGGCTCAAGAGCTAAATTATCCACCACTGCTGGCGAGCGTGCTAGCCAACCAGGGCAATCTAGCGATGGCGCAAGTTGATTTTGTGCAGGCGCAACGCTGTTTTTGTCAAAGTTTGCAGGTCGTCCACCAACTGGCCGATCCAGTAGAGATCGCCAACGGGCTGGAAAGTCTAGCTGGCGTGGCTGGCGCACAGGCCGATGTGGATCGAGCGACCAGACTACTCGGTGCGGCAGCAAGCTTGCGCCAAGGGATTGGCGCGCCCTTGCCAGCCAGTGAGCAAACACGCCATGATCAGCTTATGGCGGAGACCTGTTCTCAACTGGGTGAAACTGTCTATGCCAGTCTCTACGCTGAAGGGTTTGCAATGAGTACAGATCAGGCCGTGGCCTTTGCGTTGGCACAGCTTGGCGCGCCGAAATAAGATTGGTAGACTAACGCTGAAGTGCTACGTCAGGCGTTTCCTGCATCACTTTTTCGCGCAACCACGCCTGCACAAGCATCTGATAAGGAATCCCGCGCCGTTCGGCGGCGGCTAGGATCGCAGCGTAGAGATCAGTGCGCAGACGCACGTCCAGTGGCTTCGCTGCGAAGTGGGTTCGCTTCACAGCAAACGTTTCTTCCGCGTCTTCCATCTCATCCATAAAAGCCGCTGTGTCATGAGTGTCAACCCATGCGGCTAGTTCTTCTTCGGTCTCGAATTCGGGCATTTTAGGCATATTCATTCCCCCCATGTTCAAGCGCAGCTAACGCTGGCGATAACGGCGCTTCTCTGTCAGTGTCATATCGCGGGCTGTCACCACGCGTAAACGTTTATCAGCTTTTGGGGCAAAGATAACCACCAGAAAACGCCCAGCATCGGTTTGCCCGTAGGCCAGATATTTACCTTCGCCACCGCGCTTCAGCCAGTGTCTATTGATAATCACTGCTTCCGCTTCATAGGGTTCGACCCCATGATCAGCAATATGATCAATGTTGTCAGCGTCCCACCAAAATTCATATTCCTGCACAGACACCTCACGCTATTCGCGTAGGTGAATCAGATGTCATTATTATATCATACGAAACATTGGCATCAATCTTGAATCATATAGAATCGCGCTTGCATTAACCTACAAATGTCAGCACAGCTTCTGCTTCCTGCAACCGTGCCGGAAAATCGTCGCTCATATCGATATAGCGATAGCCGCACCGGCCAGCTTCCTGCCGAATGAACGCGCTCCAACGCGGGACGTCATCCACAATCTGGCGTCGCATCGCCTCGGGCAGGCTGGCGTACCCATGCGAACGCCCAGGGAATTGATCGAAATGTTCGAGCGTCATTTGGCCACAGCCGAGGAAGATCGCACACAGCGGATAGTGCGTCGCAAGCTGCGCGACCTGGGCTGGCAGAAAGTCGACCCCATCGATTATGTAACTGTCGGCCAGGGAACTGACACTCCAGACAAGCCGCTCAAAATACGGGAAAAACTTTTCTGCACTGGCCGTGATAGCCTCTGGCGCAGCGTTCCACTCCCCAGTTGGTCATAGGCGTAGAGGACCAGGTAATAACAAGGCTCCACCACAAAGTCGCGCTGTTCTGGCGCCACAGCGAGCTTGGTAATCGCGCGCCAGTTGGTACGATCTACGGGGTGTAGGGTCACGTTGGTTGCGTGCTCGTTTGTTGCAGTTGCCGTCATCGATCTGAGGCCTTCGTTCGATTGCACACGATGTGATTGATCAATGGCGCCTAGCCAATCAACCAGTTAGCCAGCAGCCAGAGCAGTATGAGCGCCACCATGAATGTGCGTGAAGTGGATCGCCTGACCGACCCCCACTTCTACCTCGGTGCCATCGGCCAAAATGAAGAAGTAGCTGTAAGCTTTCCCAAAATCTTCCAAGAAGAGTGAGTCACCCAGCCTGCGCACAAAGGCCGCGCGCCCGACGAGAAACTCCTCATACGCTTCATCGGTAGTGATCAAGTAGAGGTCAAGGTCAGAGTGAGCATCTGCTGCGCCGGTTGCATAGGAGCCGCCGAGAAA